>JBGCES010000412.1:0-2377 GCA_045106545.1 Saprospiraceae bacterium | reverse complement strand
AATGGATGCCGATTACCATTTTTAAAAATGAAAATGGCAAATTGACTAAAACAGACGTTGGTTTAAATGACTCTAATGGTTTTTGGACTTGCGTAGAAATGGCAGACTTGGATCAAGATGGCGATTTAGATTTGGTATTGGGGAATCATGGTAAAAACACACGTTTGCAAGCAAGCATGGAACGCCCTGTTGAAATGTATATTAATGATTACGACCAAAATGGAACGGCAGAGCAAATTCTTACCGCTTACAATGGCGACAAATCTTACCCCTTTGCCTTACGGCATGATTTGGTCATGCAATTACCCAATTTAAAAAAGAAATATCTAAAATATGAAGCGTATCAAAACGCTACGATAGATAGTATTTTTACGGCAGAACAAATCAATTCAGCCGTTCATTTAACGGTAAAGAATACCGCAACTTCCATCGCACTCAATCAAGGTGACGGTACTTTTAAATTGGCAGCATTGCCATTGGCAGCACAGTTATCTCCGACTTATGGTATTGCAGTTGATGACTTTGATAATGATGGTCATCTAGATATTCTTTTGGGTGGAAATTTCTACCGCTCCAAACCAGAAGTTGGCATTTACGATGCAAGTTATGGAACATTTTTACGCGGCGACGGAAAAGGGAATTTCGTTGCTGTACCTAATGCGGAATCAGGCTTTTTTGTAAAAGGTGAAATCCGCGATATTTTAATTTTTAAAAATAAAAAACAACGGCAAGTCGTCGTGGCGCGGAATAATGATACGATAAAAATCTTTGATTTTTAGTTGGTAGTAAAGGCTTTAACCTTTCCCGTCAAAGCCATTTATGGCTCAAAATTTCATTTCGTCCTAAAGGACTGTGACAGGAAAGGCTGAAGCCTTTGCTACCAGTACCTCCGCGACCTTGCGTTCAAATTAATTCTCTATGAAAAACATACTTTTCTTTTTAGCAATTATTGTCCTCGCTATGAGTTGCGTTAGCGGCAACGAATACGAGCAAATGGTCAAAAAAGGCTTACGTAGCGGCGAAAAATTTAATGATTTATTCCTCGGCGTAGAACTCGGAATGAGTTCCGATGATTTTTTTGACCACGCTTGGGATTTGAATAAAAAAGGCGTTGTCAAGCAAGGAATCGGGAATATGTCCGTACTTTATGTAATTGATTCTACCGATTTTGAAGGCATTCACGGTGATATTAATATGGATTTTTATCCAGATTTCCATGAAGAGCAACTACACCGGATGCCAATGAAATTTACTTATGTAGCGTGGGCACCGTGGATAAAACACCGCGATGATGATCACTTGGAGCAAGATGTCTTGACTATTTTAAAAACGTGGTACGGTGACGATTTTCTAGAAGTTTCCGATCCTGATCGAGGTAGTGTTCACATTAAAGTAGATGGAAATCGGCAAATCAAAGTGCGGAAAGAAGAACGCGTCGTGAAGGTGTTGATGGAGGATAATAGTATCATTAATCCATTGGAGAAAAAGCAGTTGACGGTGCGATAGAATTGGAACGCGGATTGAACGGATTGAAAAGATTTACTCAGATTTCTGAAATACGAAACCTGTATCGTTTTTTCAATAAGCACTCTGCGATTTTCTTATTCGATTTGATAATTTTTTCAAGAAAATTGAAATTTCATGCAGCGTATTCTAAGCTACACCATATTTTTTGTTTTACTTCTTTCTGCTTGTCAGAGCACTGATAATCAGCAGGTTATAAGTGTTGAGGTAGATAAGTTATTTACTACTTTACCCACTGAATATACGGGCATTGACTTTGAAAACACCCTCGTGTACGATAAGGATTTCAATATTTATACTTATCGTAATTTCTATAATGGTGGCGGTGTCGCGTTAGGTGATGTGAATAATGATGGATTAGTAGATGTCTATTTTACAGCTAATATGCAGCCCAATCGTTTATTTCTCAACGAAGGTGATTTGAAGTTTAAAGACGTGAGTGCAGCTGCGGGAATTGGCGGCGATAAAGGTTGGTCAACGGGTGTCTCGATGGTTGATATTAATGCGGATGGTTGGTTAGATATTTATGTTTGTAATTCGGGAGATCGCGCAGGCGATAATAAAGCGAATGAGTTGTATATCAACAATCAAAACGGTACGTTTTCGGAACGTGCAGCGGAATTTGGGATTGCCGACGAAGGACTTTCTACGCACGGCGTATTTTTCGATTATGACCGCGATGGTGATTTGGATTTGTATTTATTGAATAACTCGTTTAAGGCGATTGGTAGTTTTAACTTGCGTAAAAACGAACGTCCGAAACGTGATCCGATTGGTGGTGATAAATTGTATCAAAATAATGGAGGGCAGTTCACAGATGTGAGTGAGGAAGCAGGCATTTACGGCAGCGTAA
>JBGCES010000411.1:0-3612 GCA_045106545.1 Saprospiraceae bacterium | reverse complement strand
GATTGTACCAACTAATAAAACGATACCGATTAAAGGTTCGTATCCCTTTGTCTCAGAATACCAAAGTGTAAAAAGGACTAATCCTATTAGCTCTGTCAAAATTAGTAGTCTGTTTTTAAGAAGCTGTTTTAAAACCATATTAGAATAAGAAAGTACTCAACTTGACTATATTTGAATGTTCCTAATAAACAAAAAAGTCAAGATGAGTACACATCAAAATAAGGTAAAACGCAAGAAATATCCAAGTGATATTAGTAAAAATGGGTGGAAAAATCTTCAGAAAGAACTGCCACAGCCTAATAATGATACCGAAAAAGGTGGTCGTCCCAACGAAGATTTACGAGAAATCATCAACGCTATATTCTATGTAGTCAAAACAGGCTGTTCATGGCGTAGCCTTCCTCACGACTTTCCGAATTGGTCAACCGTATATGGTTATTTCAATCGGTGGAGTAAAAATGGGACGTGGGAATATATTCATCTGCGCTTCGTTAAAAAAGTCAGAGTTTTGATGAAACGTCATCAAAAACCAAGCGCAGGAAGTATTGATTCTCAATCAGTTAAGACCACTTCCTGTGGCGGTAGGCATATCGGATACGATGGGGGTAAAAAGGTGAAGGGACGCAAGCGTTTCATTTTAACTGATACTCAAGGTTTGATTTTAGCGGTCTGGATTTGTGCTGCCAATATCTCTGAAAAGCAGGGAGCGATGCAGTTGCTGCGGTATATCAAACACGTTCCAATTTTAAGAGATTTATGCAGTCGCATAGAGTTAGTTTGGGTAGATGGTGGTTATCGTGGTTCGGACTTAATAAATTACGCTAAACGGCTCTGGAACTGGGTTTGGCAAGTCGTTTTGAGAACAGATGATGAGAAAGGATTTAAAGTGATACCAAGAAGATGGGTGGTAGAGCGAACATTTGCTTGGGTATTCAATGCTCGCCGCCTGAGTAAGGATTATGAAAAAACCAGACGAAATAGCCAAAGCATGGTTTATTTAGCCATGATACCGGTCTTAATCAGAAGAATTGGATAGTTTTAAAACAGCTTCTTAGAAGATTGGAGGCGAGAACAGAGATGAGGGAACAGAGACGCGATGATCTCTGTTCCCTCTTCCTCCTTACCTTTCTTCCAGCAAAAAATCAATGGTCAAAGCTGCCGACCACGAAAATTGATTCGTTCCGTAGCCGTTCTCTGCTACCGATTGACGCGGGTCAAAATATTCATAAAAACCATATTTTTCTATCAAATGCAAGCTATGCTGCCGCAGCTGTTTTGCAGGATTGCTAATGTTATATCGCCGCAGTCCCTGCACGAGTAACCAATTCATATTCATCCAAATCGGACCTCGCCAATACTTCGTATAATTTACATCTCTTTCCGTAAGGTTATAAGTTGGAAACAACCAAACAGGTGTTTTACCATCGCCCCGAAAACCACTCAGTAGATACGTTTTCTCTATGACTTCTGACTGTTCGTAACTAGGAATTCCAGCAATTAATGGCATCAACCCAGAGGAAGTATGACAAGTAATTTTCTCCTCATTCCATACATCGTAAGCATCGTACATTCCACGCTCTTCATCCCATAGTTTTTCGTTCATACTGTAGGTCGTCAACTCATACCACTCCCGAACTTCCGTAATATCTTCCCCAATTAATTGCCCGATTTCAATCAAACATTCATTCGACCACGCCAAAACACTATTAAACAGCGGGCACTGAATTTGAAAAGGACAACTCATATTTATCTCCTGATCGTCGTAATTTCGTTGTCGAAATAAGTCCACTAGATAAACATAACGATCATAGTCATCGTCGGTAGGGCGATGTTCACGCGCTTGCGGATTTTGCAAATCTTTACGTTCGTAAGCAGGTAATTCGACTTTCGTCAAATCCATTTTTTGCAATGCATTATCCCACAACGGTGAGTTGTCTGTCCCTGATTCCCACGGATGACGAATACAAACTAAACCTTCTTGCTGTGGATCACGATGCGTGTATAAATAGCGGTGTAGTGCTACTACTTTAGGGTACATTTCTTTTAAAAATGCCAAAGCAACTTGCTTATTTTCCGCGATTTCATACATTCTTTTCAAGACAAAACCATGTACGGGTGGCATGGTAATGCCTGAGGTTTTGACCTGCTTTGGTGCAGCGGGTGAACGCTCTGTCCACCAAAAATCTGGACCAGGAAAGTAACGCGCGTTGGGGTCATTGCCAAAAATAATTTGCGGCAACAAACCATTTGACCACTGTGCATTAAAAAGATAGCGCATTTCTTGCATCGCACGGTCAAAATCGTAATGTGCGTAACCAATAGCGATAAAACCTGCATCCCAATTCCATTGGTGCGGATATAAACTTGGAGCGGGTTTGGTAAAATGCGCGTTTTGATTAGCGGCGAGTACCGCTTTGGCTTGACTGAGTAGTGTTTCGTTCATGTTTTTGTTTAGAAAAATTCAGCATTAGATATGCCAGATTTTTGAAATCTGGCATATCTTAGAACACTAATGGTCTCACAAATTTACTCCAAAATTTTCACTTCTTCCACTTGCAATACTTCCTTCGTCGCACCACCACTATGAACAAAAGCAATAATACTTACATCTTCTGGCTTCCACGGTACGTCAGCAGTAGGAATCGTAAAGTTATAAGTCCGTTCAACAGGTGTATCTTTTAATAATTTCTCACTTAGTGCGTCGCCCGTTGAATTAGTCAACATCGCCCGTAAATTATGGCGATGGAGATAATCATCTTGCTTACCCGCAGGTGTTAATTGTGTATTTTCTATGTCCGTTTCGACTACCATTACGCTCAAGCGCAAATCTTCGTTAATATCTTCCGTTGGTATAATTTCAATAGTGGTAACTAATTCATTATCAGCCACTTGGAAATTATTTTCTATTTTTAAATCAATCACCGTTTCCTTTTCTAATTCCTGCTGAATCAATCCCGCCCAACTACTTTGTCCAGTCTGCAACCGTGTTCGTCCTTCTGGAACCGTACGACTAATCACCGCCGAAGGGTAACCTAATGGAACGCCCAAAAAATTAATAATCGCATCGCCTGCTTCCGTTTGGAAATCGATCGTACTTTCGTCATAAGGCTGCGAAAAAGAACCCGCATGAATGCCAACCGCAATTAAATTATCACCATGAATGGCTCGTAAATTTTCCACTTCCTCGCTCCCTTGCGGACAATTTACACAGCGTACGCCTGTAAATTCTTCAATTAAAACTTTGCGTACCAAGTCTTCTGATTCTTCTTCCTCTATCTCCATTTCTACGTCTAATAAAGGTGGAATAACGGGTTTATTTTCTTCGCAGGCGGTGAGGAAAAGTAACGAGAATAGGAAAATAATCAGGTATCGGATACCTAAGCCGTCGATTACGTTTACTAAACTTTGAAAGTTTAGTAAACGTAGTTTATTGTTCAATAAGCTAAATATTACATTCATCATTTTAAATTTTAATTTTCATATTGCGTCTCACCTCTGACAGCGCAGCGATCTGTCCCCTGTCTTCTCTTAAAAAGTACTATTCACCGTAAATCGCACGCCCGAAAACGCAGGTTCTAACCGACAAACGCCACCCGAACAAACGATTCCTTC
>JBGCES010000410.1:0-3978 GCA_045106545.1 Saprospiraceae bacterium | reverse complement strand
AGGTCCGATACTTAACTGCTGTAGTAGGTCGAAAGTGTTTTTAAAATAATAATCTAAATTACCTGTGAAGCGGTCGTTGAGGAATCCGAAATCAAAACCTGCATTGAATTGATCGGTCGTTTCCCAAATCAAATTGGTATTACCAATATTCTGCGCGACAATCGCCGAAGCTGCACTGCCGTCGCCCGTTGCTAATAGATTGACCGTAGGACCAAATCGCGACAAGGTCTGATAAGGTCGAATCGCTTGGCTACCCGTACGACCATACCCGACGCGTAGTTTTGCTTGGCTCATTAAAGTACTGTTTTCCAAAAACTGCATACGATTCAATTTCCAGGCGAAAGCGGCAGAAGGAAAGAAAGAATAGCGATTTTCGGGTGCGAATTTGCTCGAACCATCCGTACGGAAAGAGAGCGTCAGTAAGTAAGTGCCTTTATAACTGTAATTCACCCGACCGAGATAAGATAAGAGCGTTTCCTCTACGCGGTCATAACCTAACGGACGAAATGTTTGTCCAAAGCTGATGCCATTATAACGCAAATCTTGGTTCGCAAAATCGCTGGCACCATAGGTCGTTTGTTCTAAGTTTGTACCATCCAATACAACTCCAACGGTTCCGCTCAAGCGGTTGCTTTTACCAATTTTCGTTTTAAAGCGTAGCGTATTATCTACATTATAGCGCAAACGGTTAAACTGCGAAATACCTGCTTCGCCATTTACCAGTCGTCCGCGATTTACCTCCGTGCCATACCACAATTGGCGTTTTTTATTGCGATAATCCGCTCCTGCGACAATGTGATAACTAAAAATATCGGATAGTTTAAATTCGGTACTCAAAGAAGCTAGCGTACGAAACTCTTCCGAGTCATCGTCATAACCTGTAATCCAAGCCCGTGGACCGTCAACCGCTTCGCTGATGGTTTCTCCAAAATTATTTTCGGTGTAACCGATAAATGGAGCAGACAAAGTAATTTGACGAATCAAACTGGTATTGGCACTACCGAGATTTTCTGTGCCTTTGCTCGCGCTGTTGTTGGTGTAAGCGACTGAAATCCGTGGTTTAAGCGTGATACGGTCGTTGAGTTGCTGTTTAAAATTTAATAATAAATCTGCTTGGCGAGCGCGCATATTAGGTACGATGCCACGGGCATCCGCAAAACCTGCTGCTATATAATATTGGCTATTTTTTTGTCCACCTGATACGATTAGGCGATGATTTTGCATCACGGAAGTTTCCAAAATATCGTCGTACCAATTTACTGGTGTCAATCGTGGAATAGAATCTGCTTTTTCGACCATCAAAGTAGAATCGCCCGCAAATTGGGCAATCGAACCATCGGGATAAGTATAGAAATTAGGTGCAAAACCTTGTCCGCGACGGTATTCATTTTGATAATCTAAATATTGATCCGTAGAAAGTATATCGTATAAATTAGTCGCCTGACCTGTGCGGGTCGTTACGCGATAGTCAAATTTTGCTTTGCCTTCTTGCCCTTGTTTAGTCGTAATTAGTACGACGCCATTTGCGCCACGTGAACCGTAAATTGCCGTTGCGGAGGCATCTTTTAGAATTTCAATACTTTCGATGTCTTGCGGATTAATGCCCGTCAAGCCATTTTGAGGTGCGAGGTAAGAACTACCACCCGAAAGTGGATCGGCTACTGCTTCCGTAGCGGAACTGATGATAATTCCATCCACAACATAAAGTGGTTCGTTATCGCCGCGCAAGCTATTCGCTCCGCGAATGCGAATCGAATTTGTACCTGATAAATCACCACCGCTAGATTGTACATAAACACCCGAAGCGCGACCTTGTAAAAAGGTTTGAAAATCACTGTATTGCTGGACTTCCGTTTCATCGGGTTTGACGGAAGCAAGTGCTCCAGTCGCGTCTGACTTTTGAACCGTTCCGTAACCAATCACCACAACTTCGTCCAGAATTTGACCGCTCTCCATAACCACGTTGATGACATCATTATCACCAATTTTAATTGACCGCTCGGTATAACCTGTGTAAGAAACCGTCATTTTCGTAGCATCCGCAGGGATTTCTATTTCGTAGCGTCCATCGTAATCGGTAATCGTACCTGATTCAGTGGATGGTAGGTAAATATTTGCGCCGATTAGCGGTTCGCTATTATCGAGATCAGTTACTTGCCCACTGATAGTACGCTGGGCGTAGCCGCCAAGTGCGCAGAAAAGGGAAAGAAGTGAAAGTAAAAGTTTACGTTGCATAATCAGTAAGTTCGCGGTGTTGATGATGATACAAATGTAAGGGCAAGCGCGAAAAAGTAGGGCGAATGATTACCGCAAAAGGTACAAAAACCGTCAAATCGGTTCGATCCTGACGGTTTTTGTACTCACATAAATAGAAAAAAGACTAATTCACGTTATTTTTATAAGAAAATCAGTCATGTTGCAAACTCTTTAGAAAGGAGGTTGGCGTTTGACCAAATAATTTTTTGAAGGAAGTAGAGAAGTATTTTGGATTGGCAAAACCCGCCCGATAGGCCACTTCTTTAATATTGATGTCTTCCGTGGTGAGTAAGCGACGAGCATATTTCAAACGAGTATGAATAATAAAATCCTGTGTGGAAAGATCCACCATGTTTTTTAATTTCATGTACAATGCCGTTCGACTCATGCCCACGTGGCGACATAGATCATGTACCGACAAGCCATCTTCGCCGATTTTTTCAATCACAAATTTTTCTAAATTATTAATAAACTCCGCGTCCTTCTCGTTGCGGAATTTCTGGGCGTCTTCAATTTCGGTTTGATGGCGGTAGCGTTCGCGGAGCTTTTTCTGCCAAGCTAATGTACTAGTCATTTTTGCAAAAAGGAAGTTGAAATCAACGGGTTTTTCAAGATAGGCAGCAATGCCACTTTCGATACTTTCGATCTTGTGCGTAGAATTATTCAAAACCGTCATCATGATGATCGGAATGTGATTAGTATTGATATTTTGCTGTAGCTGGCGACTCATTTCCATGCCGTCCATTTCGGGCATGATAAGGTCAGTAAGAATTAAATCAGGGAATATTTGTTCGACCATTTGCAGTCCTTCCACGCCACTACTGGCTTCAAATACCTGAAAATACCTGCCTACTTTTTCGACCATAATTTGCCGCAATTCGTCATTGTCTTCGACAATCAAAATTTTAGCGTCACTAAACTCAGCGATGCGCGTACTTTCGTACAAATCGGTAACGGGGGCTTCCTCTTCGACGGGTTGTTGTACTGCGTACTGGTGGTAATTTTTGTTTTGATTTTTTAATACCACACTAAAAGTCGTTCCTTCACCTTCGATACTATCAAACCAAATATCGCCTTTGTCTTGTTCGATTAGATTTTTGACAATCATTAAGCCCAATCCCGTTCCAGGCGTTTGGCTATTGATAGCATTCCGACCGCGATAGTAGCGTTTTAAGATGAATTTCTGCTGATCTTTAGGAATACCGATACCGTCATCTACGATTTCCACTTTTAGATCCTGCCGATTTTGGTGTTTCAAATTAATCAAAATGGAACCTTCGTCTTTGGAATACTTGACGGCGTTAGAAATTAAGTTGAAGATAATTTTATTCAACGCCTCGCGATCGTAATAAAACACCTCGGGTCGTTACCCGAATGCTGATATTACGTTCTTTTAATAGCGGTTTAAAACTATTGGCTATTTTTTGTACGTGGTCGGGTAGTGGGATTTTAAAGATTTCCTTCTTTTGCTGTCCGTTTGAGGTTACTTTATTAAAATTTAGAAGCTGTTCAAATAAAGTGCTTAATCGCTTGACGGTCGTTTTTATTTTCTTGGTATTGGCTTGTTCGCCAGCGGTCGTCTGCGCCGCGTTGTCTAAAGTTGATAATAAAATAGATAGCGGTGTTTTTAACTCGTGGGTGATGTTATTAAAAAAGGCAATTTGCTCATCCGCATTGCGTTTTTTCAATAAAGCGTTACTGAGATAGACTAAGCCAATAACC
>JBGCES010000041.1:0-2761 GCA_045106545.1 Saprospiraceae bacterium | reverse complement strand
AGATTTATGTATCAGGAAGTAGATGGAACGGTAACCCATAATAGAGTCCCAGACACAGATGATAGAAGTAATTGGAAACTCGTCCCTCTTCCAGTAGCGACCGCTCCAGATGAAGATACCAATACCGATCTAACTTGTCCAGTTTCAGGTGAATTCCAAAACGACAATACTCGCGATGTTGATATACCAGACGCTGTTAATGTTGGGACTGCTGATGATCGAAGTTGCTATTCCGATTACTCAGAAAGTATGGTGTACGGAAAAACCTGGGGTGTTTATAATATTACCGATGGGTCTAACCACTGGGATGGAGCTACGTTGCAGCCCAGAATAGAACGTTCTTTACCTAGATCGGGAGAAAGTGGTGTAGGGAGTTATGCCAGATTCACAGGAATTGTAAGAATTCTTGAAGTAGGGGATGCAGGTTCTTTTAGCCAAGACGGAAGCTACTTAATACAGGCTAAAGGTAAACACACCGGAGGAGGTGGCTCGCCCGATCCTGCTATTTGTTTGTATTTAGCGAAACCCGTTTATGGCACGGGTGCCAATGCAGATAAGCAAGTAGCCTTTGATATTTACGCCGAACGTATTTTAGTACGCGGAGGAGAGGGTAGTGGCAGAGAAGTGATATTCTTAAAGAGAGTAAATAAAGACGAGGAAGTTGATTTTGAATTAGAGATAGGTTTTAGAGCAGATCCAAACGATGCTGAACAAAAAGTACACTATTGTGATGCAGTAATTGGAGGTGACGCTTTTAATTATAATATTCCTGACCCGGACAGAGGGCTAGAATCGGGGATTAGATATGGGGCATACCGAGTAAAAGGTGGAAGAGCTCAGTTCAGATGGGCAGACACAACGTACGAGATGGAAGAAGTGGTGGATGAAAATGGCGGTACAGATCCTATTGAAGGCATTTACAATTTCAGAAATGTAGAAACAGGGCAATATTTAACCGCTGCCGGAGCTGGTAACGAGGCGATCACCATGTCAGCTACAGGAGACGCTGTCAATACCCATTGGAGGTTTGTCGCAAGTGGAGCATTCCAGAATATAGATAGCGAAAGTGCAACTGGTGGTACTGGAGTACTACGTGCAAGAGGAGATAATCTGATTGTAAGCACTACAAAAGCTCCACCAACGACCGATGGTGATAAAGTATGGACAATAGAGTATGACGAAAATACTGATACGTATAGATTTAGAGCTGGAACCTCTAGCAGATATATGTATCACAATGCAGAGGGAGCTGCTAATGAAGTAACCGTTGTTAGTAATGCTCCAGCAAATGATAATAGAAGCGTATGGGAAGCCGTAGCAGTAATCGCATTACCGCTTGACTTTATTAGTTTCACGGCTAAGAACGTAAAGACAGGTACTCAATTAAATTGGGAAATTGCCAACGAAAAAAATAACAGTTATTTTGAAATACTGAGAGGTAATGATCTTAATGAATTCCAAAGTATTGGACGCATTAAAAATGAACCAGGACAAAAACACTATCAGTTTTTAGATAGCCAGATGGCTAATCAGATCAGTTATTATAAAATAAAACAAGTAGATACGGATGGTAAATTTAGTTTTTCTAACATTATAAGTGTTAAGTCTAATGTTGAATCCTTTACGCTTTATCCAAATCCGGTTGGACAACACGAAGTGCTTACCATCGAAAGCCAGGAAGGATATCAAATATTCAACTCGCAAGGAATGCTGGTAAGAAGCGGTACGGAAAAGACCATAAAAATGGACTTAGAGAAAGGGGTCTATTTCCTAAAACAAAACGATAGTTCTGAAGTAAAAAGATTTATTGTTAACTAAAATCAATTAGAGACAGTTTGTGCTGTAATCCTTAATAAGGGTTTAAGGTATCGGATACTTACGAGGTATTCGATACCTGCGTAATAGCAAATGCTACTTAGATAGCACTTATTATAACCTTAAAAACACGGACTTTTTTAGAAGAATAAACATCTTAAAACACTTTTTTATGAAAAAAATCAACTTTACAAACGTTTCTTTTTGTTTATTAATGCTCTTCGCTTTTCAAGCACAAGCTCAATATAGCGGTGTTGCTTATCAAGGTAATACTCCTCAAGTTGGTGTAACTGCTGGCGTTCCTGTTCAAATAGAATTTGAAAATTATGATGCTTTAAGTGCTGACCCCAATGGTGATGGTGCGAATTTTAGTGACGATACGGATGATATTCCAGCTGGAGGAATGGGAACTTATAATGATAGATCAGCAGGAGGTGCCTCCGGTGGTAATTCTGTAAGAACAGCTAGTGATGTTGACATCAAAGCTGGTGGCACAGGAGATGTAGTCACGGGTGTTCAGCCTAATGAATATACTGTATATACCATAAATGTAGTCACAGCGGGTACTTATTCTCTGGGCGTAAATTACGCGCATGGTGGCACGAGTAAAGATGTTAAAGTATTTTCTCATGCTACGGACGGAACTGGTAAGACACTACTTTATGATTCAACCGTAGATGGAGGATTACCTGCAACTGGAAATAGTTCTACGTATGCGACTACTGATGATTTAGGAAGTTTTTCTTTACCAGCTGGTCCTCTATTGATTAGAGTTAGAATTTTAGATAATGGTCCTAATTTTGATTTCTTTACGCTTACGCTAGCTGCGCCTCCATATAGCGGTGTTGCTTACCAAAATAACATTCCTCAAGTTGGAGTAACTGCTGGCGTTCCTGTTCAAATAGAATTTGAAAATTATGATGCTTTAAGTGCTGACCCCAATGGT
>JBGCES010000409.1:0-6079 GCA_045106545.1 Saprospiraceae bacterium | reverse complement strand
GCTTGTCTGGCATCATTTTCAGAAGCAAAAAAGGTTTCTGGCGCGATGAGTGCCTTTGGATCTTCCATTAAAAAGTCCTCACAACTGAAGAATGAAAAGATGATGAATGCGCTGAAAAATATTCTTTTTATTGTCATTTTTATAATTTTAATTCTTTGATTAACCGTTTAAAACTATCGTTGCTGTTTCAACTTCAGATTTCTTTTTAAGAAAGAAAGTTTGAAATTAAATCGCTACAGCAATTATCAAAGAAGATATTTTAGAATGTTGCAGTTAGACCAAAAGTTAAAACACGTGGGTTAGGATATTCGCCATCCGCATAGCCCTGTGCAATGTTACCTATCCCATTTCTTCCGAATCTACTGGTTTCGGGATCGATTAATCTGAAATCAGAAAATAGCAGTAAGTTGCTTCCAGAAAAATAAAGGGTTGCATTTTGCATACCGATAGATTTTAATTGCTCGGAAGAGAAATTATAAGCAAATCGCAAGTTTTTTAATCTAAGGTGAGAGCCATCCTCAACGTATTGTGAGTTACTTGGTGTGTCAGTTACGGAATCCGCTCCTGCTCTCGGAATATCCGAAGTAGGATTGTCTTCTGTCCAGCGGTCTGCCAAGTCAGCAAACTTGGTCGTTTCTCCCCGATTGAAATAATGATTACGCATTCTTAAATTGTACACTTCGTTACCTACTGTTCCTTGGAAATAGAAGGACAAATCAAAATTCCAAAATGAAAAGCTGTTCTCAAATCCAAAGATCAAATCTGGAGTTGGGTCACCCAAAACCACATTATCTTCCGTTGAGATAATTCCATCACCATTCAAATCTTCAAATCGTGAACCTCCGACTACTTGTGAACTTAAACCAGATGCATCAATTTCTTCTTGACTTTTCCAAGTGCCTAAATATCTAACTCCTGTAAAAACTGGTACTGGCTGTCCAACGATCAGACGGGTATTACCAGAACCGATAATTGGATCGACGACTACGTCAATAAATTCTGCTCCACCGAGATCTAGAATTTTGTTATCGTTGGAAGATAAAGTCAAAGTAGAACTCCATTTGAAATTACCTGCGACTACGTTTCTTGAATCTAGTAAAAATTCCCAGCCTTTATTTTCCAAAGAACCCACGTTCTGTAATTGACTCGTAAAACCAGTATGTCTAGGGATGGCTACATCGAAAAATAAATCATCCGTTACTTTATAGTAATAATTTGCTTCCGCAAATATTCTACCTTTCAAAAAAGAAGCCTCTAATGCTAAGTCAAAAGAATTGGTAGTTTCCCATTTCAAATTGGGGTTTGCTGGTCTTCCGATGGTTAAACCTGGTACTTCTACACCGTTGAGGGTCGTATTGGCTTCCGTTAAAAGTCCAAGCGTTCGGTAAGGTCCAATAGCTTGATTACCCGCTCTACCATAACTAGCTCTTAATTTCAAATCTTCGATGAAATCTTGATCTTGCATAAATGACTCTTCCGAAATCTTCCAAGCACCAGCTACGGATGGATAGAATTCGTATTTATTACCTGGTGCAAAAACCGAACTACCATCTGTTCGTCCTACCAAAGTCAACAGGTATTTGTTTCTAAAGCTATAATTCAATCGTCCAAAAAACGAGGCGATTTGGAATCCGTTAAAGTTACTACTAACAACTGCACGGGTAGGGTCGGAAAAACCTAAGTTATTAAATCCAGAAGCATCACTCGTGATCCCAAATGCTTCCGCCTCCGCTATTTCAGTGGACACTTTCTGAAAAGAAGCACCAGCCAGTACGGTTAAACTATGATTATCACCCAAATTAGGCTGATACTGCATGGTGTTTTCATTATTCCCCCCCCTACGCGCTACGCTTCTTACTCTAGCTATACCGCCATCTGTCACGCCAATAGCAAGATTTCCAGGAAGCTGACTAGAGCTAAATCTATTCTGTTTGGTATTATTAAATTCTGGATTAAAAGTGGAACGAATCGTCCAATTAGGAGCAGGACTGTATTCCAAATATGCCGTAGCCAGTAGATTATTAGTAAAGGTCTCGTTGGTATTTAATTCTTCATTCGCTAGTGGATTAGAAAATGGCGAACCCACAACGTCGTTGAAGCCATTGTAAGTACCATCGTCATTGAATATCGGTTGTGTAGGAAGGGTAGCAAAAGCATTACCAAAACTCACTACTCCATTATCTCTATCCAATCTTGAATAATTTAATCTAAATCCAGTTTTCAAATTATCCGTTAATTTAATATCTAAATTGGAACGGTAAATAAATTTTTGGATTCCTGAACTGATTACAATACCTCTTTGATTAAAATAATTAACTGAGTTGTAGTAATTAACATTTCCACTCTCGGAAGTACCTGCGATTGATAAATCTGCATTGTAAATAGGCGCAGGTTCCATCAATAAATCGTACCAATCATTATTGGGATAGGTAGATGGATCGTTTGGAAAAGGTTCAGCTGCGGATCTAAATCGGGCACTTTCATTGGTAAATGCTATTTGCTCTGCTTGCGAAAGCATGGCAGGTCTTTCGGGCCCGAGCTGTGTACCTGCGTAAAGATTTAGGCTAATTTGAGGTTTTCCTGGATTAGCACCACTTCCACTTTTGGTCGTTACTAATACTACCCCATTTGCACCTCTGGAGCCATAGATAGCAATAGAGGAAGCATCTTTCAATACTTCAATGGATTGAATATCGCTTGAATTGATATTATTCAAATCAAAATTAGTCCCAACTACAATTCCATCAATAACCCACAATGGTTCATTACTACCGGTGATGGAATTACCACCTCTGACTCTAATTACGGTACCAGCCCCAGGTGATCCACTGGTCTGAGTCACCTGTACGCCCGCAGCCCGACCTTGCAGCGCTTGATCCACTCTGGAAGTCGGTATGCTTGCTATATCCTCGGCACTAACCGTCGAAACAGAACCAGTCAGATCAGATTTCTTCTGGATACCGTAACCAACAACCACTACTTCATCAAGAAGTGTCCCATCCTGCAAGATGACATCGATTGAGGTTCGACCACCTATCTCTAACTCAACGTCTTGATATCCTGTGTAAGAATAAGTAAGTACTTGCCCTCCTTCTGCTAGATTAAGCGTGTAGTTACCATCAAAGTCGGTAACTGTACCATTTGCCGTTCCCTTTTGTATAATGTTAACACCAATCAGTGTCTCCCCATTCGAAGAAGTCACGGAACCAGTGACTTGCTGCGCAAAAGCAGAGAATCCGCTGATGCAAAAAACTAGTAGCAAGACCACTTTAGAAATCTCATTCAGAATATAATTCCGAAGTGGTGTAAAAGTAAGAGTTCGATATTTTGCCATAATAAGCTTTTAAAAATGATAGATTGGTTTACATGACAAAACTATTTGTTAGCGAAGGAAGAGTTATCCTGTGCTATACGGTTGTATCCTGTACTATACTGCTTTACATTTAAAAAAAATTAATTTTTGTAGCAGTTTGAGATAATATCCAAATGGCTTGGTAGCTAAACTAGATTGATATTGTCACAGTGGCAACTACCACATAACTTTCTGAAAATCAATTAATTAAATAGTAAAAAGGATCGTTATAGATTGATTTTAAATAAACTTATTGGATAGAAAAGGATCTGATGCCTTTGCTGAAATTTATTAAAATGGCGTTGTTGACTCCTTAACATTAGGTAAATAGACGTAATAAATTAGAAAAACTGCTGATGCTTAGTTCGTAGTTATTCTTGTTATCATCCAATCCTGCTGTCACTGTACTCGAATTATTGGCTTGAAATAAATTAAATCCATTCTATTTTTAAGCCGATACTCATTTATGAAACGCCCCTATACCACAGGATACTTCACTTTTAGGTTTATTCTAAATTTATGGAAAATTAATACGTAGTAAGTACAATGACAGATATTAGTGAATGAATGAATTCACCCTGACAATCAGGCAACTATGATTATTTTGCTATCGAATTAAATCTGTCTTATCTACTTAGTAACGGTCAAAAAATAACTTCCCCATTTGGATAGGTCAAATTCTTCTCATTTCTCGCTTGAAATCAGTCAAAGTATCAACAATTCTCCTTCTTTCAAACGAAAACTGAAAAGAATTATACACTGTCCAACTTGAGTAACTTATTCTTTGATCGTTACTTATTGATTAAAAAATATACAAAACCATGAAAGTGTTTGTAAGCTGTCTTATCCTTTTTCTAGCAATCCCAGCTATTGGTCAAAACAAACTAAAAGCACTGATTATTGACGGTCAGAATAATCACGTGGTCTGGCCAAAGTCAACCATCATGATGAAACAATACCTCGAAGAATCCAATCTCTTTGAAGTGGACATTCAGCGAACACAGTATATTTGGAAAGCAGAGCGCGAAAAAGATTATTTACCGCTGGCGGAAACCATCGCCACAGAAAACCTCGCAGAACCTAAAACAGATCCAGATTTCAGCCCAAATTTTGCGAACTACGATGTCGTCATTTCTAATTTCGGTTGGAAAGCAGCTCCTTGGTCAGCCTGTACTCAAAAGGTCTTTGAAACTTATGTAAAAATGGGCGGCGGATTTGTGAGCGTACACGCGGCGGATAATTCCTTTCCCGAATGGGAAGCCTATAATCAAATGATCGGTATCGGTGGCTGGGGAGGTCGAGACGAAAAAAATGGCCCTTACGTCTATTACAACGAAGCGGATAAGCTGGTAGTCGATAGTACGCAAGGTAATGCTGGAGCGCACGGCGAGCGGCATCAATTTCAAGTGCGTTTGCGTGATAGCAATCATCCGATCACTGCTGGTATGCCTCAAACTTGGTGGACTGGCGTTGATGAATGCTACGCCAAACTGCGCGGTCCAGCGCAAGATATGACCGTACTTGCCACGGCTAAGGATTTAAGTAAAAAAGCACCTACTGATCGTCACGAACCCATTCTGATGGTCATTGATTATGGAAAAGGGCGCGTTTTCCACACCACCTTAGGGCACGATACGGATGCTTTTGAAAACGTTGGTTTTATTACTTCTCTCCTGCGTGGCGTAGAATGGGCTGCCACGGGCAAGGTGACTCAAACCATACCCACAGATTTTCCAACGACCAAACAGAGTAAAAGTAGAACTTTTCAACTTAAAGAACAATAAATAGTGAGAGCAGAGACTGATCAAGTTACTGAAAATCAGTGACTTGTATCAGTCTCTTTTGATAGATCCGCACTTCCTAATAAAAATTAACCAACAGACTAGACTTATGGCAAGCAAGCAGTTTTTTAGTTCCATCATCTTACTTTTTTTTAGTTCTCACCTACTAGCTCAATCCCTCACTTTCACCTCACTTAGCTGTAATGCCCAAACAAATCCAATTGCTACGGAGCAAGCGCAACCGCTTTTATCATGGACAATTGAAACAGACGGTTTCAATAGAAATCAAACTGCCTATCAGGTTTTGGTTGCCTCGCACCCTGACTTATTGAACGAGCAAAGAGCAGATTTTTGGAATTCTAAAAAAACACTTAGCCCTCAATCCGCTCACGTGAAATACGCGGGGCGGCAATTATTAGCTACCCAAAAATATTGGTGGAAAGTAAAAATATGGGATGAAAAAGGCAATCCATCGGACTGGTCGCCAGTCAATACTTTTGAAATGGGACTGATAGACGAAGCCAATTGGGGCAACGCCAAATGGATAGCTTTAGCAAAAGATACTCGAACATCAGAGCATCGCTTTCGAGAATATAAAACGGGGAAGATGGAAGAACCGACCATCGTAACCAGTCAGCCCGTTGGCTATTTTCGTAACGAATGGACTACGAGTAAGGCTATCAAAAGTGCGCGGGCTTACGTTTGCGGATTAGGATATTATGAACTGTATATCAATGGCGAAAAAACGGGTGACCACCTACTTGACCCCGCACCGTCTAATTACGATCAGCAAGCCTATTATGTCACTTACGATATTACGAAGCAACTCATTTCGGGAAAAAATGCTGTTGGCATGATCGTAGGAAATGGTTTTTATGGACAAGATATTTCGTGGAAGAGCGATCCTGAATCGGAAAAAGATTTATCCTATGGCGTACCCGCTGCT
>JBGCES010000408.1:0-2696 GCA_045106545.1 Saprospiraceae bacterium | reverse complement strand
GTGTGTAGCGGTCGGCGAAAGCGGATAGTTCCATTAGTTTCATCCAACGATAATAGCTGCCACGCTTTGGGAAATGTTTGCATGATGGACATAAATTCAGTAGCTGCGATAGGAAGTCGCAGCTCTATCTTGCGCATATCGGGCGAACTCGTGGTAGGTTGCAATTTAGCAAGTAGCACTAAATAGACATAACGGAACGCGGTAAGTATCACCAGTAACCCACTGAGCAATAAAGCGATAATCGAAACGGATTGCAATCGCTCTTCAAGAAAGAAAGTTTGGACAAAGAAGAATTGGCTCAACGAGAAAACGAGACCAATGCTCAATAAAAATTCGAGTAGAAATTTTTTACGAATCGACATAACTTAGTTCTTTTTTAGATGGTCGGATGAACTAAGTTTTCTTTTTGTGAAATCGAAAATCAAAACGCAATAATAGCTGCTTTTGGTATGGTAGAAAAGTGGTTGAGAAATAATTGACAGAAATCGGATAAAAGTACTAATCTGTTCGCCGTTCCTTAGTTTTGATTAAAACATTTTTGGTGGGATTATGCTTTAGAGCTCACTTACTCGAAAATTGCTTCTGGAATTTTCCTGTTTGTATGGGGTTTAGGAGAAAGAATAGATTTGAAAAGCGCTATTGTATCATGACTAATTATACTCACCTAGAATTTCTAGTAAATTAGCCATAATTTTATTGTTTTCAATCATTGCTTGTTGAGAACTAATTGTACCACTATTGAGCTGCTTTTTCAAGCGGTTCCAACGAGCATTTATTAATAGTACATAGTTTTGTACTTCTTCGGATCGATCTTTAGACCAGTGAGTCATTGCTTCAAGTGCATCGCTAATCTTGCTGTGAGTAACTAGATTTCGTATTTGTGTTGCATCGTCAATTTCAGGAATTTCAGATGTAAAAGAAGAGAAGTCTAAATTTTGCTGTAAGTTTATATTTTTAGAAAATTTACTATCAATGTTAAGTGATTCTTCTTCTTCTTCTTCTTCTTCTTCTTCTTCTTCTATATTAGTTGTAAAGTCTTCTATGTTTAATTGTTGAATATTCTGTTGAGCAATATTTTCAATATCTTCTTCCAATGATTCAACCTCTTTGTCTTGTACTTCCTTCGGGTGTACTACTACAATTGGACACTCTACCACGCCCCATCTCACTCCATCTATTAATTTTAACGCATCTTTCTGAATTTCCCGACTCTCCGAAACCTCCCCCGTACTCCCCCCAATCACCACCTTCCCCTGCTCCAACGCCCCCATCTCCAACACCCGATCACTCAAAATAATCTTAAAAAACAAATCCAACCGATCCGTCTCATAAGCCTCAAATACATTTTCCAAATTCAACTGATAAGTCCGCATCGAATTTGAATTATCAGAAAAATAAACAGGCGTACTTTCCTGCGGTGGACGCGCAGCGCGAGTAGGAATACCTGAGTCTAATTCATAACTCCCACAATGCGTAATTCCATAGCGTTCATCCAGCAAAAGCACATTGGCATACAGCGGTTGCGAGTAATTCAACTTTAAATTCATGCGCAGCGCAGGTGCGTTCCAGCTTTCGCTAAATTGACCTTGTGCAAATTGTAATTCTACGGGCTCACTGCCATCCGTTAGAACGGTTTCCGTAGCGGGAACACCATCCAAATACTTTTGTATTAACGGGTCGCCTTCAATTTTTTCAATTTCAAACTCTAGAATATTAGTCGGCAAACTAGGCAATGGATTATCGAAATCTAAAACCATCTGATACTTCGCGACGTAGTTGATTTTTTTGACAAATTCGTACACGTTGCCTTCGGGGAGTAGGTGTTGATTAGCTTGCTGGATTACCGCTGGATTGTCGTATAAAACGTATTGATTTTCAAGTGGTTGGATGATAAAACGGGCGATGTTTACATCCTCAATAATCTCTGCATAAGGCAATTTGTCTAAGCGAACAATTGCCATAAATTGCTCGCGCATTCTTTGTGGAACGATGGAATGGAACGCAATTTTAATTTTAGCGAAAGCGAGCTGCGCTATCCGCGCTTTGAACGTCTGCTCGAAGGGCTTAAATAGTTCTACAACGGAGTCTTCCTCGCGTACCTCGGTTACTACGACACTGGTGCCGTCTTCCAATTCTAACAAAGTAGGCATGAAATCCAGCGAAGGCGTAAACCCCTGTTGTTCGCCCGCGCTGACGAGCCATTTGTACGTTAATTCGTGGTAGAAAACGTCGAATATAGTTTCTTTGGCAGCTTCGTGTTTTAGAAATTGCTGATGCTGTGCGTTTTCAGGGAAATATTCTAAAAATGGCGATTGGCGTACTTCTCGCTGCGCCATTTGCAATAGGAGTTGATTGAATAAGTTTTCATAACTCAGTGCTGTGCCGTCATTTTTTAATACTTGTTCTAAACCATAAGTAAATGCGCCGCGTTGTTGCCCATCTGAATTTAATTCAACGATTTCTTCGCCCTTTTGACCTGCTGAGATAATAACAACCGAACCTTTTAATTGATTTGATTTAGTTCGTAACGAGTTGTTTATCAGGTTGTTACGATTTGATTCATCGGCAGTATGCGTATCGAATAAAAGCAAAAAATGAACTACTTTTTGTTGTACGACAAAAGATAATATTTCCTCAATATTAGCTTGAGTTAATACCTTTTGCCAACGATCATTGCGCTGCGGACGTCCACCTTT
>JBGCES010000407.1:0-8195 GCA_045106545.1 Saprospiraceae bacterium | reverse complement strand
GCGTTTAAGTCCTCCGGGTTTGGCACAAATTCTATCCGAAGCGATGCTAGATGAGGGCGAGGAATACAATATTGAAGTGAAAGCAGAATATGACCGCCGTCGCATGGTCGTTTATAATCGGTTGCAAGCAATGGATCGCGTAGTCAGTTATAAACCTGGTGGCGCATTTTACTGTTTCGCTAAGTTTCCTATTGATGATGCGGATCGTTTTTGCCGTTGGTTATTAGAGGATTTTGACCACGAAGGTGCAACAGTCATGCTGTCGCCTGGCGCAGGTTTTTATTCTACCCCCGGTCTAGGGAAAGACGAAGTTCGCATTGCTTATGTATTGAATGTCACCGACTTACATAAAGCTATGGATTGTTTAGAAAAGGCATTAGAGGTATATCCGGGGCGCGTAGAGCATGCAGAAGAAGTGAATACAGTGAGTGCGTAAAATTCAATAAAGCAAAAATTTCAACCTAATTAAAATAAGTACTGAGGGCTGACCGTCCACTGTCAACCATCTACCGTCAACCGTTACAAACAATGATTTCAGCTACCAATATCTACCTTCAATATGGCGACCGCATTCTAATGGATCGGATCAATGTGACCATTGGCGAACGCGACAAAGTCGGTCTAGTTGGTCGGAATGGCGCAGGAAAATCAACGTTTTTGAAAATCATCGCAGGTTCGATTAAACCTGATGAAGGCTCGATTACGCGTCCGTCGGAATCTACCTTAGGTTTTCTCCACCAGGAAATGAATATTCCGTTGGGAAAAACGGTCATGGAAGAAACGCTGACAGCATTTGAAGCAACGCGCAAGTTGGAACGCCGTATGGAAGAGTTGAATACACAACTCGAAACCCGCACCGATTATGAAAGCGACGCTTACGCGCAAATTATTACCGAATTTACGGAAGTAAACGAGCGATTTCACCTTTTAGGTGGCGATAATATCGAAGCAGAAGTTGAGAAAGTATTAAAGGGTTTAGGTTTTAAACAAACCGACTTTGTCCGCCTGACGGATGAGTTTAGTGGTGGTTGGCAGATGCGGATTGAGTTGGCCAAAATGCTACTCCAACGTCCTGACTATCTCCTACTCGATGAACCGACTAACCACCTGGATATCGAATCCATCATGTGGTTAGAGGACTTTTTGAAAGGTTATACGGGCGCGGTCATTACCATTTCGCACGATAAAACCTTTTTGGATAACGTTACCAATCGCACGATTGAAATCGAACTCGGCAACGTGTACGATTATAAAGCGGCTTACACCAAATACACAGAGTTACGCAAAGATCGCCGCGAAAAAATGGTGGCTGCCTACGAAAATCAGCAGCGCGTTATTGCTCAGCGGGAACGTACGATTACCCGTTTTATGGCGAAAGCGACTAAGACGAAAATGGCGCAGTCGATGAAGAAGCAGCTCGATAAAATGGAGCGTATTGAGATTGCGAGTGAGGATATTGCGACAATGAATATTGTCTTTCCACCCGCGCCACGTTCGGGGCAAATTGTGGTGGAAGGTAAAAAGGTCGTGAAGCAATACGACGAACTAATGGTACTCAATGGCGTAGATGTGAAAATGGATCGAGGCGACCGCGTAGCATTTGTTGGACAAAACGGACAAGGGAAGACGACTTTAGCTAAAATTTTGGTGGGTAAAATTCCTGCCAGTAAAGGAGAAACGACTTTAGGACATAATGTGCAATTGGGCTATTACGCTCAAAATCAGTCTGATACGTTGTATGATGATATGACGCTGCTGGAAACAATGGAAGCTGCTGCACCACCCGAAATGCGTACCAAATTGCGGAATATTCTCGGTGCATTTATGTTTACGGGTGAGGATGCCGACAAGAAAGTAATGGTACTTAGCGGGGGCGAACGCGCCCGATTGGCGTTGGCGTGTATGCTACTGCGTCCGTTCAATTTGTTGATTCTCGATGAGCCGACCAACCACTTGGATATGCTTTCTAAGGAAGTATTGAAAAATGCGTTGATGAACTACGACGGCACCATGATCGTCGTGAGTCACGACCGGGATTTCCTATCAGGTTTAACCAATCGGACTATTGAATTTCGCGATCAGCAACTCTACGATCACATCGGTGATGTGAATGCCTTCTTGGAAAAACGCCGCTTAGATAATATGCGCGAAGTAGAAATGGCAACCAAAGCCAAAGCTGCTGCACCCAAAGTCAAAAAAACAACGCATACCGAACTCACCTCCGAACAGCAACAACAACGCAAAGAACTCCAACGCGACAGCCGCAATGCCGAGCGAAAAATGGATCAACTGGGCGATAAAATTAAAAAGGTCGAATTAGAAATGGCTAAATCTGATTTTTATGAACGCGCAGATAGCCAAGATGTGATTGATAAGTACAAAAAAATGAAAGCAGAATTAGAGGAAGCAGAAGAGGCTTGGACGATGGCGGAGATGGAATTGGAGGAGTTGATGGGATAGTTTTTTTGTCGTTACTGAGCGGCTTACTTGCAGTAAGCCGCTCAGTAACGACAAAAAAATAGCTTTAACCTAAAATATTTCCCACCTTTTTTATAATATTGCACTCTAATTCGCAGTTTTGTTGGCGAATCTTGATTTTCCCACCTTCACACTAACTCCTGTTTATTTTAATTTAATGCGCCCTAAAGAGCTTTGACCTGAAAGGCTAAAGCCTTTACTACCAACTCACTACGTTTTCAATTTTTACATCCTGTTGTTTGTCTTCGTCCTTCAGACGAATCATCACTTTTTCCTATTTCTTGGTTTCAGAAAATAGTCCAAAAAAAGGAGGTCTCTTCTGTCCTCTGTCAATAATATGGTCTGTCTTCTGTCCTCTTTTTTAACCAAAACAAACAACAATGACGTTTAGAAACATTTACGTTTTTCTATTATTAACCGCAATAACCACAACGCTGAACGCACAAAACACGCGCATGCTCGAAGCAATTCAGCATAAACTGCGGACAGATCTACCCACATATTTACAATTTCAACACGAGCAGCAACATCAGCAGCATATTTACGAAGCATTAGACAACGATGTCGTTAATTTTCGGACAGATGAAATGTCAGTTAACGACACCGAAGATGCAGAATCGGAACTGCACGCCGCTACTAATCCCGTGGACACCAACAATTTAATTGTAGCGGCGATGCGTTCCAACCCCGAAAACTTTTTTAGTCCCCTTACCTTTCCAATTTATTATACGAAAGATTTTGGCGCAAGCTGGCAAGTCAGCGAATTCAATGGCGTAAACGAAGGCGAATTCGTTGCGGGTGGTGGTGATCCCATCATCGTTTTTGATTCGCAGGGTGTGGCTTATCTCTGTTGGTTGACTTTGACGGCGGACTTTTCATTAGCGGGTGAAATCGCTTTGCGGTTTGCGCGATCGGAAGATGGTGGTGCGACGTGGACGGAACTAGAAGCAGTTGATAGTGGTGAAATCACCAATTTATTGGCGGGTGAAGCAGACCGTTTTGTAGATAAAGAATGGTTGGCAGTAGATGATTCTGATTCGCCGAATCGGGATAATATTTATGCGGCTTATTTAGACTTACGTCCTGATTCTACGGCAGTGCAAGGTGCGCAGCTGGATATTATTTGTAAAACAAAATTGGCGTCCGAAGCTAATTTTAATGCGGAATCCGTAAAAGTTAATACGGAAACCTATCAAATTATCCAGTACGCTTCCATTGATGTGGATCGGCGAGGTTCGGTACACGTTACTTTTGCCGCGACTTTAGATGGTGCAAATTGGGGTATGTACCACACGCGTTCGGATGATGCGGGTGCGACGTTCTATCCAGAAACGAAGATTTCAGATATTCACTTACCGCGCTTATCGGCGGACGAACCAACCTCAGATGTCATCGGTATTGATACGGCGCGTTTGTACTTCTGTCCGCACATGATTATTGATAATTCGGAAGGAGCAGGTGGTGGAAACATCTATACTGTATGGACGGCAAATGGTAAAAACGTAAAAGAAACGGCAGGTTTAGATATCTACTTTTCCAAATCTTCAGATGGTGGATCAACTTGGTCAGAAGCAGTAATTCTAAATGATAATACCGAAGAAATCACTCACCAGTTCTACCCTTCCATTGATGTTAATTCACAGGGGACGCTAGTGATTAGCTGGTACGATCGCCGTGAGGATGCTGCCAATGTTAATACCCATTATTACCTCACTTGGTCAAAAGATGGCGGTGAAACTTTCGAGCGCAACTTTGCTGTTTCAACGCAAGCTTCCGATTTTAGTGCTATTGGTGCGAATAATGCCAACTTTGGAATTGGTGAATACACACAGATTATTACAACTGATAATTACGCGATTCCTTTCTGGTCGGACGGTCGTACGAATGATGGAAATATTGATTTATTTGCTGCTTTTGTGCCGATTGGAAATGGGGAAGATGTAGTCGGATTTGAAGAAGTAGGAACGTTAGAAGCGGGTTTTTCGATGGACATTACACCAAATCCAGTAAGTGATAAAACGCTGGTTATCATTGATTTAGAACAGAAAGAAAATCTACAAATTCAATTATTCAATAGCACAGGGCAGCTGGTAAAAATTTTAGCGGAAGCGGAATACACGGCAGGAATACAGCAATTGGAATTGAAGGTGAGCGATTTGGTGGCAGGCACGTATTTGCTACGAGCGCAGACAGATAAAGGGTTTAAAGTGCAGCGATTAATTGTGAAGTAGTTCGTTAAACACAGATAGGAAGTATCTTCGAGATACTTCTTATCTTAATTTTGAATTACCTCCTATACACCTGTACTCACTAGCTGTTCCGTGGCATTGTCGCGGACGGCTTTTTTTATTTTATCATCACGCCCTTACGCCCCACAATTGGAATCATGGTAAAATGCTTTTCTGTGATACTGCCTTTTACAAAAATATATTTCTTGTCGAACATGAAATTATTATGCGAAAAACTCACCCAGTATTCATTGGTAATATCAAATAATCTGGCTTGGATAGGCTCAACTTTAATCGCCACCTCTGGAGCAATTTCTTCAAAAAAATGGCGCAGCGTCGTCGTCTTCATTTTCTCGCCGTCAAGTTTACCGTAACCTTTTGAACTAACCAATACACTAGTAATTGGCTGTTTTTTTAAATTGATTAAATAAGTATCCCATAACTCTTCTTCGCCTTCTTGGTGGTCACCACGCGGCACGATTGCGATAATCGTATCTTCTACCTTTTGACTTAGAATATCTTTTTTCATAATAGTACGTAATTAGAAATAGTTCTTTGACAAATTTCTAACTAGAACGCCAAAGAAGAAAAAAATTCACGGGTAAGTAACAAAATAGATTTACAATTATACTTCCGTTACATATTCGTACTGAAATAACTCAGCAAAATGCCCTTTTAATATCTGCTTAACTTCTTCTATATCAACCTTTTTGCCAAGTTCTTGCTCTAAAGAAGTGACCGTTTTATCATCATCCTTAATTCCACACGGAATGATGTTATTAAAGTGAGATAGATTCGGTTGCACATTAAATGCGAAACCATGCATGGTCACCCATCGGCTCAGATGCACGCCAATCGCACAGATTTTCCGAAGCGGTTCATATTCATTCTCCATCAACCAAACGCCTGTATAGCCTTTCATGCGCGTACTCTCGATACCATAATCACGTAAAGTCAGAATAACTGCTTCTTCCAAATAGCGCACATATTTATGAATATCCGTAAAGAATAAATCCATATCAAAAATCGGATAACCAACGATTTGACCAGGTCCATGATAGGTAATATCGCCTCCACGATTGATTTTATAAAACGTAAATCCTTGCTCGGCTAATTGTTGCTCGTTGAGTAATAAATTGTCTAACGAGCCACTCTTTCCTAAGGTGTAAACGGGCGGGTGATCGCAAAAAAGAAGATAGTGTGCGTAAGATTGATAAGTAGGATCGGTTGGCTCTAGTTTGCGGTTACTCAGTTTTTTTGCTTTCACTTCATCGTGCAATCGCTGCTGGTATTCCCAGGCTTCCTTGTAAGGCATTTGCCCTAAATCTTGAAAAATTACTCGTTGAACATCAGTTGTGCTGTGCATTTCCTCCACTTTTTGCAAATTTTCCGCGAATATAAGATTTTTTTTGGATTAACATATAAGTAGCATTGGAACGCTGATTAAACTAGATTGGGCAGATTATTTAGGATTTAATGCTTCATATTTTCAAATTCTACTTGTCCCGCTTCCTCGCTTTCGGTATAAAAAAGTGTTCCACTATCAATTTCTTGTTTTTCGATAAATCGTAATAATTCACTGTGTTCTTTCATATTTTCTAAAAGATAAAAAAATCCGACAATAGCAAGAATACCAATAAATAGGCGAATATAACGGTCGTCAAAACTAATTTTCATAAATTTTTATTATCGTTTTTTCAAAAAGTTACCTCTATCTTCGTGCCACGAAATTACATATTACACATTATCCATCATACATTAATAGATGATTATTCAATTAGAAAATAATATTTCCGAATCTGAATTGGCTCAATTACACGATTCGCTCGATCATATTAGTTACAAAAGTAACCGCGTAACCACTCAGTACGCCGATTATCTAATCGCGGTAGGCAAAAAGGATTTTGACATCCGAGCAATTGGTGGATTGAAAGGTGTGCGTGATATTCATAAGGTGAGTGATCCCTATAAATTGGTGTCGCGCAAATGGAAGGTGAAAGATACGGTAATCGATCTCGGCGATGGCGTCAAGATGGGTACAGGTAACTTTACGATGATGGCAGGTCCTTGTTCGATTGAGTCCGAAGCACAAATAAAATCTACCATCGATCATTTAGTTAAAAACGGTATTCGCATCATGCGAGGTGGAGTGTACAAACCGCGTTCGAGTCCTTACTCTTTCCGAGGGTTAGGAATGGATGGTTTGAAATTGTGGCATCAATTAGCGAAAGAAGCGGGCATCAAAATCATTACGGAAGTGATGATGGTAGAACAGATTGAGGATATGATTGATTACATCGACGTTTTTCAAGTTGGAGCACGTAACTCGCAGAATTTCAACTTGTTAGATGCTTTAGGTAAGGTAGATAAACCTGTTTTGCTGAAACGCGGTATTTCGGGTACGATTGATGAATTGTTGCAGGCGGCAGAGTATATTTTTAGTAATGGCAACGAACGCATTATGCTCTGCGAGCGCGGCATTCGTAGCTACGAAAAAGCTTATCGGAATACGATGGATATTAATGCCATTGCGATGTTGAAAGAGAAAAGTCATTTACCCGTAATTGCCGATCCAAGTCATGGAATTGGGGTGCGTCAGTTTGTGGATCGAATTGCCTTGGCAAGTATTATGGCGGGTGCGGATGGCGTTATTTTTGAAACACACCAAACGCCAGAAAAGGCGTTTTCAGACGGGCAACAAACCCTTAATTTTGCGGAAGCAGAATTATTGTACTCGCGGATGCGGCAGACGTATCAGTTAAGAGAGCAGTTTTAAAAAGTAAAATAGTTATCAGTGATTAGTTATCAGTACTTTATAGGTCACTGATAACTAATCACTTCTCTCCTACTCCTTCGGAAAATCCGTCGCTTTTACCCACTTTCCTTGGATTCGTCGTTGATTATAACGATTCGTTCCGATAATAATCATAGATTGACCATTAGTCGCTAGGCGTATTTTAAATTGTGAATTAAAAGCCCCTTCTTCATCTTCAAACGTTAATAATTTTTCTTCTTCTTCGTACACCCAATTACCGCTACCCCGCTTCTCGCCGTAACGTCCACGCTCGTAAGTACCATCTACGTCAAGTTTGTACCAACGATTTACGTTCTGTTCTTGTGCGTTTTTATCTCCAACTGCGATGTAACCTTCGATGACCCAAATACCTTCTGCGATTGCTTTGTAAGGATCATTCAATCCAGGTGCATTCACGTATTCGCCTGGTTTTGTAGCCTCAATTTTTGCTTCCTCAGTTGGAACTTCTTCGCTTTTTGGTGCAGTGTCGTTTTGACAACTAAAAAACAGCAAAAAACAAGGGAGGTAGAATAAATACTTCATTAATTTATTTTTGATAAGTAGTTAACGTGAAATAATCGTCATTTTTGACTGAGGCTATTTTTGTGCTAGACAAGGCAAAAAACGTAGTCATAGTCTTTTTACGACGAGGCTTTTTAACGATGTATAGTGCAAAAAGAGACCGTCACAAAATG
>JBGCES010000406.1:0-3093 GCA_045106545.1 Saprospiraceae bacterium | reverse complement strand
CCCGAAAATCCTCGCCCAAAAATCAAGAGGACTCCCGAAATTATCAGACAAATGATCATCCATAAGGTACGTCGGACACGTTCAGATTCAATATCAATTCATCGTTTTTAATTCCATGAGTGCTGCTCCGCGTTACTTTTCGGTTAAGGACGGAGCGGAAGCGCGGAAGGCGGCGATACTGGGCGGCGTACTGATGGTGCTCGGCAGTATTGTCTGGTTTATACCGCCCATGACGGCGCGCATTTTATATCCTGATTTGGTCATGGCTTTCGATATTAGTAAGCCAGCGGAAGCGAGTTATGCCGTGGCGAGTATTAGTTTATTACCAACGGGATTGGTCGGAATCATCGTGGTCGCAATTCTGGCAGCAACTATGAGTTCGATGGATACGGGTTTGAATACCAATGTGGCAATTTTAATCAAAGACATCTATCCAAAACTTTCCCGCGCCTTAAAGTGGCAACCCAAAGCAGAAAAGGAATTACTTAATTATGGAATAGGATTGACGTGGCTAATGGGCTTCCTAGTTGTAATACTCGCCCTATATTTCGCACAACAGGATGGTTCAGGGATTTTCGAAATTATGCTAAAAGTAGGTACTTTATTATTGATGCCCATTACGATTCCGTTGCTCTGGGGGATGTTTATTCGGAAAACGCCTTGGTGGGCTGCCTTGCTTTCCATTGGTTGCGCCCTAGTCATTTCGTGTTTAGCATTTTTTGAAATTCCATTGACCTATTTTGGCTTTTCGCAGGCATATAGTGATGGTTTTCAATGGAATTTTCAACAGCAATTTTTCGGAGTCTTTAGCGCAGGAACGCTGGGCTTTTTAATATCCACTTTTTTCGCTCCAGCGAAAGAGTCAGCACACCGAGTAAAGGTCGATAGCTTCTTTAAATTAATGAAAACGCCCATTGATTTCAAAGAAGAAATTGGCGAAGGGAATGATTTGCGGCAATTGTTAACAATTGGTCGCTTTGGTGCAGCGGTGGCGGTTTTTATTGCTTCGTTGTTATTTATTCCAAATCCGCTACAAGGTCGAATCGCGATTTTGGTACTGGCAACGGTAATTGGGGTGGTTAGTATGTTGATGATTAAGGCAGGGAAAAAAACAAATGAATAGAGCCACGAATGCACGAATAATTCATGTTCTGATTAGTGCATTCGTGACTAAAAAATATCAGTCATGGATTACCTACTAATAAACGATCAATTAGAATCATTAAAACTAGAGCTTAAAACGGTTCGTAAGGAACACTTCATCCGTCTAATCGAACAATGCAAATTGTACGAAAGTGAAGAATTGCCAGAAAAACATCCACCCACAAGTATTACTTATATGGGGATGGCAGCAGCGAACTTGAGTTTGGCTTATTTGCTTACCAAACAGGAACATTATCTGATTGAAGCGAAACGCTGGATTTTTACCGCAGTGAATTATGACGTTTGGGGCTACGGTTTTTTGGTGGATGTAGATTTGAGTGCCTCGTGGTTGCTTAATGGTTTGGGCTTTGCTTATGATTGGATCAAGGATTTTCTGACGGATGAAGAACGTACGCTATTCCTTAATAAACTAATTCTACAAGGCAATAAAATTTTTGATTACGGAGAAGAAAATTACGGTAATTGCTGGTCCACCGATTATTGGCAAAATCACAATTGGATTAATTATTCGGGATTATTGACAACGGCTTACGCAATACGTACGGAATATGCAGGTGCGGAAAAATGGATTGCCACTATCAAAGCGAACTTTGAAAAAGTATTTGAATATCTGCCAAAAGATGGGTCAAATTACGAAGGAACGGTGTATTGGCGATATGCAATAAACTCCTTTCTCACGGCGGCTGATTTAATTCGCAAAGATGACGACGTAAATCATTTTGAAACGGATTTTCTTAAAAACACCTTCTATTATCGGCTCTATCAATCCGCGCCCAACTGGGAAGAAAATATCAATTTTGGAGATACCCACGACCGTAGAAGTTCGCATTCAATCTGCGCTTATTACAAATTTGCTTCCGAGCATGATAACGGTCATGCGCAATGGTTAGCGGAGTTAGTGCGTACCCAATTTCTATTTCGCGAGGCTTATCAAAGCAAGGTCTTTCCGGGCATCTTACCCGAAGCATTTTTAGAATTGATTTGGTACAATCCAGCTATTAAACCCGAGTCGCCTGAAAACTTGCCATTGACTAAATATTTTCCCGACCTTGGTTTGGTCGTCATGCGTTCGGGCTGGGATGCCGATGCGACGCATCTTTCTTTTAAATCAAGTCCTCCCGGTGGTCATAAACAATGGAAACTCAGTTGGGAATTGAATAAAAAAAATAACTGGCGCACCCGCAGTCTGACGCATTATCACGTAGATTTTAACCACTTTATTTTAATGCATAAAGGCGCGTCTTTAGTCATTGATGAAGGTTACAATCGAACTTCTAAAGCAGAAATTCACAATCTAATTACCGTAGATGAAACGGGCTGTGTAGGCGAAAAACTCTGGGAAAAGCACGATCTGAGCGATCCCGAATTATTTGATTTGAATTGTAAAGGCATTTTCAATGTTTGGAAAGATGTGCCCGAAAGTGCCGTCGCTGCGATTGAAGCTTTTTCCAATGAAGACGGATATATTTACGCCATCGGTGAAAGTAGCCAGATGTATTATCCCGAAATGAAATTGACCCGCAACGCGCGTCATATCATCAATAGCCAAAACGGTTATTTTATTTTATTGGATGAACTAGAAAGCGAGCTGAAACACACCTACACTTGGCGCATTCATTCCGAAAAATACGCGATTCAACGTAGTGCAGATCAGTTTGAAATTCTCAATGGTCAAGGTGGATTAAATATCTTCACGGCCTTTCCTGAAGAGCGAAATACCAGTATTGCAGAAACGCGAATCGAAGAAATGATGACCCCTCAACGCCCCGATGATCTACGCCGCATTCGTTTGAAAACTTTAAAAATTGAAAATAGCGTCAAAAGTAAAAACACCTATTTTCTCCATGTTTTTCAACCCAAAGCGGCGCTTGAAAAGGACGAGGAAAATGCTATTTCTATCAGACGTATCAAAGGCGAAAATTGCATCGG
>JBGCES010000405.1:0-6093 GCA_045106545.1 Saprospiraceae bacterium | reverse complement strand
GCAGATAAACGCAGATTTTTATGATTCAAGTAGGTCTTATGTCGCTCACAGCTCGCTCCGCAGTATTGCGGAGACCCGCTTGAATCATAACTTGTTCCGTAGCATTACGGAAAAAATCATAGAGAATCAGCGTCAAATAAAGACTTTGTACAGTCCTAATTATCATCTAAAAAATATCAGATTTATTTTCGCGGCTACTAAATTACACATTATGGGCAAAAATTTACTATTCATCATCCTGTTAGTATTTTCAAATTCCTTGAAAAGTCAGGATTCATACAATACGCCCATTAGCGGCAGCTACGAAAATGTCACGCTGTTTGAATTACTCACCACACTCGAACGCGATTATAACCTTACCTTTTATTACAATCCAGATCGAATTCCATACTATTTACAGTCTTTTGAATTTGAAAAAAAATCGTTGCGCGAAGTACTTAATATTACTTTGGAAGGTAGTAACTTGAGTCATAGTCATTACAACGAAAAAGTGATCATTATTCTACCACGTCGCGAACTCACGCGCGAGAATGCCGACGAACTAGTCCGTGCTTGGGAAGCAGGTGAAATAGAGTTGCCAACCTCTACCGAACCGCGCGAAGTTGAATTCACCTTTGGCGAATCCGCTACTAGTACCAGTAAAAATTATTCCCTTCGCGGAAGAGTTTATGATAAGTACTCACAGCAGCCCGTCATTGGTGCAACTTTAATTAACGAATCGACCCGCGACGGTACAGCGACGGATGCCTATGGCAAATACGAATTGTCTCTACCTGCTGGATCACACCAAATATTCATTCAATATATCGGCTATCAACCCGTACGCGCCACAATCAATATATTTCAAGATGACCAATTGGATATTCCTCTAAATGTACAATCGCTGGAATTAACGGAAGTCGTAGTAGAGGCGAAAGGTGCAGGCGAAAAAGTACGATCCACACAAATTGGAGTCGAATTTTTAAGCCCACAGAAAATCCGCGAATTACCTTCTTTTTTGGGTGAACCCGATGTCTTAAAAAGTATCGAAAGATTAGCGGGTGTCAGCACTACGGGAGATGCTTCGGCAGGTTTCAACGTGCGTGGTGGCAATGTAGATCAGAACCTCGTCACCTTTGATGGCGCACCTGTTTTTAATGCTTCACATATTCTCGGTTTCTTTTCCGTGTTCAATCCGGATATGTTATCCGAAGTCGCATTATACAAAGGAAATATGCCCGCTCAATATGGTGGACGCGCTTCTTCAGCTCTGACAGTTAGCACGAAGGATGGAGATTTTCAACGCTTTCGAGGGCGTGGAGGTTTAGGGCTAGTAAATGGAAAACTGATGCTAGAAGGCCCTATTTTTAAAAATAAAACCTCCTTTATGGCAGGCGTTCGTAGCGCTTACCCCAACTGGATTTTAAGACAATTGAAAAACGAAGAAGTAAGACGTAGTGCAGCTTTTTTTGTAGATGGAACCGCAAAAATCACTCATAAATTTAATAATAGTCATCAGGTTTCACTAACGGGTTACAGTAGTCGCGACAATTTTGAATTTGCTGGAGCGTATGGTTTTGCTTGGACGACCCAATTGGCGAGTTTAAACTGGCGGTCAATTTTAACGGAGCAATTATCATTTGCTGCAACTGCCGTTACTAGTACTTACGGAAGTGAGTTATTTGAACCATCGGGATTCTCCGCTTTCACCTTGACCAGTGGTTTAAATTATCAACATTTCAAGCCTTATGTTTTCTATAATCCGTCTGCTGCCCACCAAATCACCCTCGGCGTAGAAGGTACTCGCTATCAGACTCAACCAGAAATATTGAGTCCGCGCGGAGAGCGTTCTACCGTCGCAGAGCGGCGTGTAGATAAAGATGAAGCGGAGGAATACGCATTATATTTGAATGATGATATAAAAATCGCGGAAGGGTTTTCTATCGCGTTAGGTATTCGTTATTCAGGTATGCGTCATCGGGGACCGAAAACACTATACAGTTACGAAGAAGGTCAACCCATCAATTTAACTACGCAAAATGACACACTACAAATCACTGATAATCAGCCAATTCAATCGTATAGCGGCTGGGAGCCACGTATTTCCGCAAAAGTAAGTTTGGGTGAACAGAGTTCCATTAAAATGGGCTATAATCGGCTACGGCAGTATATCCATTTGATTTCTAATACTGCCGTGGCTACACCAGTAGATATTTGGCAAGTGAGTAATCGCTACGTGCCTCCGCAAGAATCAGATAATTATTCGATTGGCTATTTTCAAAATTTAAAAAAAGGATTATGGGTAAGTTCATTAGAATTTTTCTATAAAGACAGCCGCAATTTAGTTACTTACAAAGATCTCGCGCAGCTACTACTTAATGACCACATCGAAACAGAATTACTTCCTGCTATTGGGCGTGCTTACGGTGCAGAATTTTCAATTCAAAAAACCGAAGGACGTTGGTCGGGTTCGTTATCTTATACCTATTCTCGAAGTTTCCTGCGTACACAAGGTGAATTTATAGAAGAACGCATCAATGGCAACGAATGGTTTCCAACCAATTTTGATCAGCCGCATCAACTTGATATTACCCTTTCGCGTAAGCTAAATCCAACCAATACGCTCGCCGTGAGTTGGACATACCGCACAGGACGCCCAACGACCATTCCCGTTTCAGATTATGATATTCAAAACGTAACGGTAGCCCATTTTTCGCAGCGCAATCAGTTTCGGATTCCCGCTTATCATCGCTTGGACGTCAGTTATACCGTGGATAATACGAGAGCAAGACGACGTGGATTTCGGGGTAGCTTGAATTTGTCTTTTTACAATTTATACGCACAACGTAACCCGTTTTCTATTTATTTCCGCAAGGATGTAAACAACATTCAGCAAGCGTTTCGTTTGAGTGTGCTTGGCGCAACTTTCCCTGCTTTGACTTACAATTTTGTGTTTTAATCTAAACTTAGCTGTTATGAAATTAAGACACTCATTAATATTCGGATTACTCCTTTTACTACTTGGATTCAATAGTTGTATCGAACCATTTCAATTTGAACGAGTTGAACCTGCTGAGCTATTAGTTGTACGTGGTCAATTCACAACTACTCAAAGCGAACATCACCTACAAATAGGTACAAGTGGTGAGTACAAACGTGTAGCTTTTGTACCTGAATCAGGCGCACTAGTAGAACTATTTGCTGAAGATGGAAACAGTGCAGTTTATGAAGAAAGGGAAGCAGGCGATTATTATTTAGCCGCTAATTCTATCTGCGCAGTGATTGGACAGAGTTACTTTATAAAAATTAGCTTAACCGATGGGCGCGTTTACCAATCTACTCCCGCTACTTTACCAGCTCCCGTCGCGCTAGATCAAATTGCCTTTACCATCGAAGATGGATTTAGTGCCAATAGTTTGGGAGTTGTGTTGACTAAGCAATTTGTAAATATAAATGTAGCATTAACACCTCCTAAGCAAACAATTGGTCCCTTCATCAAGTGGGACACCGAAAACGTATATATTTTTATTGATCTTTCTTGTGGCCCAGGCGAACCCGCCCGTGATTGCTACATTACCGATTTTCCAAATCAACAAGACATATTTCTATATGATGGAAGTGATAATATCGGCGGTCAGTTTTTCCAAAAAACGGTATTGAGCAAACGAATAAATGAAACCCACAATTATCGCCAATATTATAGCGTCTATCAAAAATCAATTACGGAAGATGCGCATCGTTACTGGTCGCAAGTCGATCAAATCGTGAATCAAGTAGGTAGTATTTTTGACGTGCCACCGGCTCCAGTAAGAGGTAATATTTTTAATACCGAAGATCGTGATGAAATCGTTCTAGGTTATTTTGAAGTATCATCGGCAGATACGTTGCGTATTACCACAGATGCTCGATTTATTCCATTTGAACAACGTGGTCGACCTAGATGTGGAAATATTTTTCAACGCCCTGATCCACTTCCCTCTGGATGTTGTGAATGTTTGGTCTTGGATAATAGTACAGATATTCCTCCTTATTATTGGTAGTCTGCTCCACCCGTAAATATCATCCTTAATTATTATGAAAATAGTTTATAAACTACTGGTTTTAAATGTTTTAATAGCCATTTTTATATTGAATAGCTGTATAGATCCTTTTGAGTTCGAACGCATAGAACCAGCCGAGTTATTGGTCGTTCGTGGTCAATTTACAACTACTCAAAGCGAGCATCGCCTACAGATAGGTACAAGTGGAGAATACAAACGTGCTGCTTTTGTACCTGAATCAGGCGCATTAGTAGAACTATTTGCTGGAGATGGGAGCAGTGCTATCTACGAAGAAAGAGAGGCAGGCGATTATTATTTAACCGCTAATTCCATACGCGCGGTAATTGGACAGAGTTATTTTATAAAAATTAGCTTAACCGATGGACGTGTTTATCAATCTACTCCAGCTATTTTACCCGCTCCGGTCGCGCTAGATCGAATTTTCTTTACTATCGAAGATGGATTTAGTGCCAATAGTTTGGGCGTTGTGTTGACTAAGCAATTTGTCAACGTCGGTATTGAGATGACTCCTCCAAGTCGAGAAGATGGACCGTTCATTAAGTGGGATACGGAAAACGTGTACATTTTTATCGATCTTTCTTGCGAACCAATGGATCCCTCCCGCGATTGCTACATTACTGATTTTCCTAACGCTCAAGACGTATTCCTTTATGATGGCAGTAACAGTATTGGCGGTCAACTTTTTCAAAAAACGATATTAGTCAAACGAATAGATGAAACCCACAATTATCGCCAATATTATAGTGTCTATCAAAAATCAATTACGAAAGACGCGCATCGTTACTGGTCGCAAGTCGATCAAATCGTAAATCAGGTAGGTAGTATTTTTGACGTACCACCTGCTCCTGTACGAGGCAATATTTTTAATCCTGAGGATCGTGATGAAATAGTACTAGGATACTTTGAGATTTCTTCTGCCGACACCTTACGCATTACGAGTGACGCCAGAAGTATTCCTTTTCAGCAACGAGGCACCGCTCGTTGTGGCAATGTATTCCGTCGCCCTGATCCATTACCAGCCGGATGCTGTGAATGTTTAACCCTTGAAAATAGTACTGACGTTGTGCCTGATTACTGGTAAAAATAAACTTATTCGTTCCATCTTAGCCCGTTGCTCCGTCTTCCAATTGCGTGCTCCATGCTTGCGGTCGATCATTAAATAACACTTTGGTACGCGCCCAAGTCTTTTGAAATAATTCAGAGTGTCGATAAGCATTCAAGTCTGCTTCGCTATCCCAAATACTGAAAGTAAAAAAAATATTACTAGGCTCGGTACAATGAAGTAAGTCCACAGAATGGCAGCCTGGCATATTTACGATTTTGTCTTTACTCTCCGCAAATATTTGCTGAAAGGCGAGTATATTTTCTGGCTTAAAGCTCAATTTTACAATGCGTCTAATCATAATGAATGGATATTTTTTTTGCAAAAATTAAATTTAGCATAAAAAAAGCAGTAAGTTTTATTCAAAAAAAACTTACTGCCATTCAAAGAAAAAACAAATTAAAAAATCGGGCATCAGAATGTGTTTCAAAATGCGAGCTTTCATGCTATAAGTAAGGTTAATTTTTAAATCGGATAATAATAATGAAGAAGATTGAAATTTTTTATTGGAAGAAGATTGCAGAAAGGCAATACGCAGTCTTAGTGGGAAGAATTCTAATTGATTTGCCATAGAAGCAAATACTTAGTATAATCGTTTTGCAGTTCTAATTTAGCCGTTGTCACTACCAATAAAAAAATTTAAAACAGGAAGGTTAAACTATGTGAATACAAATATAGCACATAGATATTAAATATTATAACAACATATGTGATTGTTTTAAATCATACCCGTATATTTCACAGTATTTAATTCTGACTCAATACAACACACTGACTATCAATATTTTAACAATTATGTCCTTTTTCTGTTTTTTATATTCTATGTTCACTCCCTGATAAGTAGTTAACCTAAAATAATCGACACATTTTGTGACGGTCTCTTTTTGCACTATACATCGTTAAAAAGCCTCGTCGTAAAAAGACTATGACTACGTTTTTTGCCTTGTCTAG
>JBGCES010000404.1:0-2112 GCA_045106545.1 Saprospiraceae bacterium | reverse complement strand
TAGCCACCATCCAATCCAACGGTAATGGGTAGATCGGGTCGTAGTAATTTTTCCCACTGAGGTCTGGCAACTAAACGTGTAAAATCCTCCAAATCTTAACACTTTCCCTATTTTCGTCTAATAATCACGTTTAGCTGATGTTGAAGCGGTAATACTTCCCGTTTAAGGTATTGAGAATAGCTACCAAAGCGATTGATATGCTCGGTTCGATAAGGAGCGAAGGCATCAATTATTTCTTCCGTAATTTCGTAGCCTTCCTTCACCAAGTCATTCAAAACTCTGGTCATACTATCCACATTGTAGAGCATTATCATGTTGGCCACTAGATGGTTGTACTTGATAATCTTACTTTGTTCATGCTTGAGATTTTCAGGAATCGTTTTATTGGCAAAGGCGACCCAATTAGCAAACTGATTAAACTCCTCGCTTTTATTAGTGGCGGCAAAAATCACTTTCCTCAATTCAACATCATGGATGTAGTCCATCAAGAAAATGGTTCTGACGGCTCTGCCCAATTCCCGAAAAGCAAAATAGAGTTTGTTTTTTCGACTTTGAGAATTGAGTCTTCGTAAAATAGTGGAAGGGGTAATCTTTCCTTTTTTGATCGACAAAACCACGCGTAACATATCCCGCAAATGCGTTTCAATTAGTTTCCAATTGATGGTTTCGGTGAATAGTTCATCAATATGTTCGTAAGATGTTCCTTTTTCTGGTCGGAAAAAGACTTTATTTTTGATGCCTCTGATACGCGGTAACAACTTAATACCAAGCAAATAGGCCAAACCAAAAACTACATTACTTTGCGCATGGGTATCACCCTGCACCGTACTGGGTTGTAGTTTTGATTCGTTTTTGATTAGCCCATCTAGGATATATAAAGCTTCATAGACCCCACAGGGAATGAAGTGGGAAAATAGCGCAATGTAATTATCTGCCACGTGATAATAAGCTATTCCACCATACGCTCCGTAGCGAATGTGATACTGGGTAAACAAATTCTTTTGATAAGTACTCCAGTGTGTACCATCAGCCGAAGCACTCCTGCCTGTTCCCCAAAACTTAGGCAATTGAAACTGCTGGTAGGCATTGATGACTTTGATAATGGCATTATCTAGTCGTTCTTCATTAACGTGGTGGTCATGTATCCAAGCGAGTTGTTTGCGTGAAGCGCCCTCAATTGACCTTGCCGCTTGAGTTGGTCCCATAAAACAGCCGTAACAAAAGAAGGTACTAATCAAGCTATTGGCGTAATTGGGGATTCTACTTTTGTGCCCCGAAAAATGGTGAAACCGATGGTGTAGCTGAAGTGACTGTTCGGTATAATTCAATAGCTGTAGAATGCCTACATTGTCCATTCTCTCTTTTAGCAAGCGGTCAATTTCGGGATAATGCTCTGCTGATTTCTTCTTTTTCAGCTTGCTCAAAATCAAATTACCGTCTTCCATTCGAGCATATTGATTAGCAGGAAATGCTTGATCCGTACGGTTAATAGCCTCGGTTAATTCTCCTTTTAGTTTTGCAATAAATGCTGCGGAATCGGTAGGAATACCCGTGCCGACACCAAATGTTGCAATATCTTCATCGTACTGTTGCCCTGATATCAACTGTTTTGTCCAATCACTGTGCTGCTGTGCTTGGGGTACAAATACATCGCCCGTTTGCAGTTGCCGAGCCAATTCAAAGAACACCCAAAGTTCAAAATACTTTTTGTGTACTTGTTGGACTTTCGCATTAGCATTGGTTTTTCCAGTGACCAGTTTACGCCATTTGTCCGTGATTAAATCTAAATTCAAATCAGCATCCGTACAATCTAACCATTCTTTTCGGCGGTTGCGGTACTTTTTGATAAACTCAATAGCAGCTAGTAGCGCATTGTCTTGCGAGGAGGATTGGAGTTGAAGGTTGGTCAAACAGTTAAATAGTAGCGCGCGTTGATTTTTGTACAATGGCAGTAAGCAGAGTAGGTAGTTATTTTGGATATAAGCTAAATGTTGCTGACAACGTTGCACCATATCCTGCGGTCTTTCGGGCATGACCGCTTCAATCGCCCGATATTTTTTTAGATAAGTTCCTTGAGTTTGATAGGCTGTACCAATTTGGGCTAACTGCTCA
>JBGCES010000403.1:0-10833 GCA_045106545.1 Saprospiraceae bacterium | reverse complement strand
GTAAGAATAGCAATAAAAAACTCAGGACACTAACAAAATAGTAGTGATTAAGATAAGTCGTTTTGTCCATCAACTCAATATAAGTAAAGGACAAAAAGAAGGTGATAATCGCTAGGCGGTATTTCCAACCGACCATCACACAAAGTGCTGATAATCCGCAGATTACAAACAGTAAATACGTCCAGTCGCCAATGGGTTTCACCCATGCAAAACCATAATAAGAAAAGTGGAATTGAGGTTCGAGATAGAGTTTTTCGATCCAACCATTATACCAGAAACGCACGATGCTGAGAAACATCAGTGCGCCAAAAAAAATACGGAAGACCGCAAGTGGAGCGGCTTCCGTGGTTTGAGTGAAATATGTTTTTAGCATATTGGGAGGACAGACATTCCTGTCTGTTAAGTTGTTTTGCATTGACATTTCGCAGGTGTTCTAAATTTTGAAAACTTAGAACATCACACTAGGTTTTGACAGACAAGAGTGTCTGTCCTCCGGCGCATTAATCACCGTCCGCATCGACGTAATCTACGTTGATATTTAAGGCTTGAAGCATATCTACTTTTAGGTTAACGACATTCAATTGCAAAGCATCAAAAACGGTGAGCATCGCGATATTATCCGTTTCTACTTGTTGGCGGAAGCTATTATCTAATTTACTTGCTTCGGCTTTTGCAGCTTCGAATTGCGCATCGATCACATCCGCCAGATTTTGACCATCTTTTTCTGTTCCTAAGGTTTCCAAATAAGTCCGCAGACTTTCTCCCGTTGCGCTGCCATTATTGTAAGGTATTCCATTAAAAAATCGCTGCGTAGCGTCTAATGCCGTGAAGAATAATTCTTTAGAATAAGTATCAAGATATAACGCCTCAACTCGATCACTCAATGGGTCACCCGAAAACACACCCGCAGGAATACCAACCTTACCTGCCCGCAATGCTTTTTCATAATAAAAAATAAAATCATTGACCATTTTATCAACGGAAGCAGTGACAGAGTTTCCATCATTTTCGATGAAAGTCGTTCGGAAATTTTGTTGCCAATCTGCCAATATTTCATCCGTCATCTCATCCATACGCTCGACAAGCATTAGGATGTAATTCCGATAAGATTCTGCTTCGGAAGTAGTATAAAAATCACGCGTTGCATCGTGGCTCTCTTTTACACCAAACAGCAAATAATCCAATGCTGGAAAGCCCTGTTCATCGATCGTAGAGGGCAATTCTAAATTGTAACTTCCCGTGACAATGTTCTCCTCAATCGTTTCTACATCAGCGGGATAAATATTCATCTTATTGCGATAAGACAATTCCTCTGCTTTACCAATTTCAAACATCGAAACCCGTTGCCATACTTCATAAGCCAATCCCCATGCGACTGCCAAATCACTATAATTTGCCTCCGAAGGTTCAGCAACTAACGCTTCCGCAGCTTCGCGCATGGACTGCGTATGTTCCGCAAAATCTTCGTAAGCAGGTATGATATTATTATCCGCCCAATCGGTCAACATTTGCTGACGGTCAAAAGTATCAGACGTTGGATTATTTGTACCAGGATCAATCGGATCTTCGCCACAAGCGAAAAGAAAAAGAAAGGAAAATAAAAACAGATAACGCTTCATTTTCAAGCTAGTTAGATTACTTTTTTAGCAAAATAGCAAAGAGTTTGGAGCAAAATGATTACTCCAAACTCAAAGTCTTATAAGTCAATATGTATTAATCGTTAGACGCAGCTTGTGCTACGGTAAAATCAAACTGAGCAGCAATTGTTTCTGCCAAATTATCTAAAGTAGCAGGTGCTACATCCCACAAACCGTTTGCTCCATCGTCTAATAAGTCCGTCAAAAACGCATCAACTTCTTCGCCACTAAAGTAAGGTTGATCGGTATTCGGCTTGCGCGTAAATTGCAAGCTGTAAATGAAACCGTAACCTTCCGACAAATCGTGGAATGCGCTTCCAGTTTCGCCGTTTTCGATGTTAATCTTACCTTGTATCAAATAGTAAACCGCGCGAATAGCAATCATTTCTGATAATTTTTCTTGTAAAATTGCTGCTTGTTCATCTCGTAGTTCATATTCACCTGCTACAATTGCTGCCCGACCTAATTTGAACGCCTCAAAAATATCATCAGCAATACCAGTAAAATCCGTATCACCATTTACCCGCGCAATGTATTTATTCATAAAACTATCATCCTCGCCGATAGTCGCATTGGGATTAGTTGCATCTTGCGCCGTACCGTACACGTAACCATAAGCCTCGTCCCACTTATGTTCCATACTCGTGTAGTTTTTGTCTTCCAAAACTACTTCTGCATCATTATCCGCTACATTAGTGGCAGCATCCAATACGGCTGGGCTTAAGTAATTATTTAAAGTTTGATCCAACATTAACGCACCGATTAGCCCTTTTCCAACCAGTTGGTCGTACTCTAATCCTTGTGCATTTATATAACGTGCGCTTGTCCCATCGGCGATTTGACCTGCTTTACCCGCTTCCGCCAATTCGTTTTCGTTAGGAAATACTTCTACTACTTGTGCCTGCATCCAACTTTCAAATTCAGCTTTAATTTGCGCAGCTGTCGCAGTATTAGCCGAAAAGTAATCTGCGGAAGCGGCTGTTTTGGATTTGATACTCTTATCGGAATCGTTCAAGTCTGCACTAGAAAAAGGCGCATTTGCGTTCGCATACATGTTCAATAATGCGTCTTCTGTCGTATCAAAAGTTTTCAAAGCACTAATTAACTCCTCTCCCATTTGAATTCTCGTGGTCTGTCCACCAAAGGAAACCGTAGATTGACCCGCTCGGGTGAAGTTATAAGTTGCTGGATTCTCAATTTCAACAATAGGTGTAGTCGTATCATCGTCACAAGCAGCAAAGCTGAAAACAAACATTGAAAAAACTAATAGTAGCCGGGTATTCATTATTATAAAGTTTATTTAGATTAAATCTCAATAACGCTGCAAACTTATAATCCAATTCTTATTTAGACAAATTCTAAGCAAAAAACTTTTGTAAAATTTTCGTTAATGGACAACAGTTCCATTGCTCATTTTCAAAACTGTACGTCTTTTCTTATTTTGCAGAAAACAAAACCTAGTACCTTATATATATGCAAGCGTTAGATTACCTAAATAATGGCAAAGTCCTCCTCTGGGCGGATACCTATTCGATTATCAAAGCGAGACAGCCCGTAACAGATTGTTTTGCTATGGTTACGGATTATCAAGAAATTACGGTTATTCAACGAACAGATGAAGTAGATGAGAATAATGTGGAAGAACGCGAAGATGGTTATGTGATTTTGACTTTTGATATGGTTTTACCATTTGAACTCACTGGCTTTTTAGCAGAGGTAGCAGCCGTTTTAGCAGAAGCGGAAATCGCGATATTTGCCATTTCTGGATTTAGTACCGATCATGTTTTGGTGAAGGAAGCGGATTTGGAGGAGGCGGTGGCAGCGTTGGAACGGTTGGGAGCGGTAATTGTGAGGCTATAAAATATCACCAAATAATTTATAAAGAAAACTTTATTTAAGTAAAAACTAACTCTAGTACGCTAAATTCTTGTTTCTCAAAAGCAAACATTTGTTTTTTTTCTAATTTTCTTATATTTTTGGTACTAACAAATTGATTGATTGTACGCAAAACTTGGAAACGTGAAAAAACAAAACTCTTCTCGCAAATATAACTTTCCCGATGCTGATTTGTACCTCCAATGTATGGAACGCATCCGTTACGCCCACCGCGACATTAAAGAATTTGAAGCTTATGGTTACGATTTGAATCGGTTGAAAGGATTCAAATCGCTCTGTGATAAGTTTCGCCAATTACCCGATGATGATGAATTAGTGGGTGATCAAATGGTCGTGACCGAAAAGAAATATAAGTCTGCCGAAAAGCTAAAAACTGCCATTCGCTCCTTGATGACGCGCGTTAAAATGAAATACAGCGTGCGTAGTGGGCGTTACCGCAAATTTGGTACAGCAAAATTGGGTGACATGACCGATGCGCAGTTGATTTTCTGTGGTCGGCGCGTGATGCGGGTTGCGCGACAGCAAATTGATTGGTTGGCAGATGTGGGTATGAATGAAAATGTCATTGGTCGCGTCGGTGAAGCCGTACAGGAATTTGAACGCGCCGTTAATATCCAAGTTGATAAAGTGAGCGACCGCGATATTGCGGTGGAACGTAGAACGGAACAAGGGAATAAATTATACGATGAATTTATTACGCTTTGTAACATCGGTAAAGATGTCTGGGCAGAACGCGATCCGGTGAAATACGAGAACTATACGATTTACGAAAGTAATAACGACCAGAAGATCGCGCGGAAGGAGAAATTAAAGGAGGAGGGGAAGAAGTAGTTGGAAGTTGGTCGTCAAAGCAGTGGACATACGATTACTAAACTTTGAAAGTTTAGGAAACGTGTAACCCGCGATCAACGAATTTAACGCCGCACCTACATTTTTATAAAACGCAATATCTGCTGTCCCGTCGGTGATTTCATACAAACAAAATAACTTCCAGCCTGATAATTACTCAAAGCAACAACTGCTTGACGCGAAGCAGGCTGGATAATTTCAATCAAATTGCCGACAGCATTATAAATGTATAATTGAACTTGAGCAGATTGAACTGATTTGGGTAATTCAATGGTAATTTCATCCTTCGCTGGATTAGGCTGAACAGCCATTACCTTTTCCTCCGTCGGTATTTCTGTCTCGTCCTCTTCCAAATCAATTGCCAACGAAGTGCCTTCCAATTGATTGATATATCCCCAAATTTCATCATTTAACGTGTAGGGTACTAAGCTACCATCAGGCGCTTCCCCCATTCGTATCCAAACCATATTGCGCGAAGGAACAACGTTAATGAACTGCCCGTTCTTACCCAAAGCCATTTTAGTATCTGCGGGTGCATTAAGCAGTAGGTTTCCATTAAAAACAATCTGCGATTGTGGTAACATATAAGAATCTTGTCCATTGAGCCACCACAAGTAACCGTAGGAGTTATTAATCTGCTGTGAAGGTTGTAGCATATCGGTCAAATAATCCATATCCGACAAAATCGGCGTTGCTGCCCAATTTCCATTATTCAAAATCAATAATCCAAATCGCGCCATACTGCGAGCAGTACTGAAATATACGCGGTTACTTTCTTGCTGTAAAAACCCACCGTTCATCCCCGTAATGCCTTTCAACTTTTGATTGATATAAAGATTAAAATTTAAATTCGTCGCATTTTCAACGACATTGGTTAACAATGTATAGGGCGCATTGTGATAACTCCAACGGGTTCCAGCAGCAGCTTTATATTGCAAGCAGCTAGGTTCAGTACAACCCACATCTACTTGATCGTCTAACCCCGTAGTCATCGTCAGTTGATGCCGAATAGTAATTTGTGCTTCCTGTTCAGGTGTACAACTCGTCCAACCCATACCTAAATAATCGGAAGTCGAGTCTTCTATAGCAAGCAAATTTTCCTGTTGCGCAATACCTACCATAAAAGCAGTCAATGTTTTACCCGCCGATGCCCAATACCAATTCGCATTCACATCGTGCTCATTGAAATATTGCTCTAAAACAATTTTACCGTCTTTCAATAGTATAAATGCTTTGGTGTTGCTCCCTTCCAAAAAATCGTATAATTCATTGATTCGATCTTCGTCCCAATTAAAAGTACTTGGATCGGTGGTTTCCCAAACTTCTGAATCGGTGGGTGGAAAGTACAATTGAGCGGATAAGTTCAAGTAACTAAAAGTCAATAAACTGATAATGGATAATATTGATTTCTGCATAGGTGTATTTTCTAATTGGACTAATTTTAGCGCGTCAGGTTTAATACGTTTCTCATTTTATTCTTAATCACACAAACTAGGAGCTGATTTCAGACGTTTTAAATTGAATTTCCTACCAAAAACTGCTACATGTACGCCAGAAACTACATAGATATTATCCGTCGATTAACGAAAGGGACGTCGGTACAGCAGTTTGTAAGTAGAATCATTATCAGTTGTTGCAGTTTACTTTTGCCATTCACCAATTATGCACAACAACAATATCTGCAAATCGAATTAATTGAACACAACGATAAATTTGAATTATCAGACATAGAATTCACCACTCAACTACCTGATAGTCAAAGCGTTACTATCGAACTAAAATCCATTTTAACTCAACTCCACAACCAATCCTACCTCGAAGCTTCTATTGATAGCATCCATATCCAAGACAGTATTCATACTGCTTTTTTACACCTCGGGAATGCTTACGAATGGGTAAAATTGCGCAATGCCAATGTAGAAAATGCTTTCTTGGAACAAGTCGGGTTTAGGGAAAAACTGTACCAAAATCGTCCGTTCGCTTACGCTACAGTACGCGAATTGCAGGAAGAACTACTAGAATATGCCGAAAACAACGGCTATCCTTTTGCACAAGTTCGCTTGGATAGTGTGCAGATTGATAGCGGAAAAGTAAATGCGGCGCTATGGATGGATAAAGGAACTTACATCACGGTCGATAGTTTAAAAATTATCGGTGATGCGCGGATCTCTAAAGCTTATTTGAGTAATTATTTGGGGTTAAAAAAAGGCATCCCATTTAGCAAAGCCAAACTGCTACAAGTACGGGATCGCTTGCGCGAACTGCCATTTTTACAAAGCAAACGCGACGCGACTGTTACCTTTATTAGTGGTCTTGCGGTCATCAACTTGTATTTGGATCGAAAGAAAGCGAGTAAATTTGACTTTATCGTTGGCTTTTTGCCTGGTAATAATGCTGTTCCTGGACAGCCCGAACAGCGATTATTATTGACGGGAAATTTTGAAGGAGAAATGTACAATCAATTCGGCGCAGGCGAACGCATTTATGCCTCTTTCGAGCAATTGCGTCCTGGGCGACAAGAATTGGAATTAGCGTTTACTTATCCTTATTTGTTGGATTTGCCTTTTGGAATTGATAGCCGCTTTGAGTTATATCGTCGGGACGAATCATTTTTAGATGCAGAATACGACATCGGCGTGCAATATTTATTGGAAGGGGGAAATTATTTCAAAGCCTTTGTCAATAATTCAAGTTCTAACTTACTGGTCATCGATACTTCGCGTTTGTTACAAACCCAGCGCTTGCCCGACCAATTAGACATTTCTCGTTCTGCTTTCGGATTAGAATATTCTCTACAAAAAACGGATTATCGGCTTAATCCACGACGCGGTTGGAGTACCAAATTACGCGGCAGCGCGGGCATCAAACGTATTCGACCGAATAATGGGATTCTCGCCCTATCCGATGAAAATGTAGATTTCGGAGCGCAATACGATAGTTTAAACTTACGCTCGTTTCAATATCGAATAGATGCGGAAGTCGCTTTATACATTCCGTTTTTTAAACGAACGACTTTAAAAATTGGTAATCGGACGGGCGCAATTTTAGCGGAAGAACCCGTGCTTGCTAACGAACAATTTCGCTTGGGTGGTAATCGCTTACTACGCGGTTTTAATGAAGAAGAAATTCAGGCAGATATTTTTTCGATTATGACATTAGAATATCGTCTACTAATTGGGCAAAATTCTTATTTCTATATTTTTGGCGACTATGCCTACGTTGAAAATCCTCTTTCTACAGCGCGACGTGCAGATCGCCCTTTCGGTTTTGGTGGTGGATTGACCTTTGAAACGAAGGTTGGATTGTTTGGAATGAGTTTAGCGTGGGGATCACAATTAGGTAATAGTGTAGATTTTAATGCGCCGAAGATTCACTTTGGGTATATTAGTTTGTTTTAAAGGAGAAGAGCGGACAGAAGACAGACCTCCGAAATACTTCGGAGCAAGCTATTTCATTGACAGAAGTCAGATGCACTTGATAATCGAAATTTGATAAAAAGATATTCAATGTTTCAGCTACAATCACTCGACCACGTTGCTATCAATGCTACCGATCCTGAAATTTCTGTAGCTTGGTACGCCAAAGCGTTTGGATTAAATCGCGTTCAACCGCCCGAATGGAAGCCTTTTCCGATTTTTATGTTAGCTGGTGGTTTCGGCGTAGCTATTTTTAAACGCAAAACGTTATTGGATACGCAAGTTGAAAAACGCATCGATCACTTTGCTTTTCGCGTAAGTCAAGCTGATTTTGCAGCCGCACAATCTCATCTAAAAGCACAAAATATCGATTTCGTCACGCGCGATCACCTCTATTTCCATTCCCTCTACTGCTCCGATCCTGATGGAAATACCGTCGAATTGACCACTTTTATCAAAAAATTCCCACCCGAATCTTTTCAAAAATATTGATTTAAAAATCGCTTTTTCTACGAAAACAAGGCTAATTATGTTAAAAAGTGTTAAAATTTAAAAAATCATTCATAACAGATCAGAAGCCCTTAATTCCTATTTTTCTCACAAAATACCAATATAATCTAATCACCAAAAACAAGGAAAAAAATTTAACCTATTGATTATCAATAACTTAAGCAAAGTTAAATCAATTCTCAATTCTCAATTCTCAATTTTCAATTCTAATTTTTTTCTCACAATTACTACTATTTGTCTTTGTTTTCGCGGCGGACTTGCCGCATATTTGTATTGTCAACGGGAAGAAAGGTATTGAGAAAATGATTGACAACTTCCAAACGAAGGTTTTGGAATCAAGATTTGAAAATGTTCATGGGATTATAATTTGTTGATGGTAAGTCGTTCCGAGATTGTCTCGGGACGAATTACTTTTTCTCCAAACGCTAATCTCAGTTAACAAAGATATATGTTCATGGGATTATAATTTGTTGATAGTAAGTCGTTCCGAATTGTTTCGGAACGCTTTACTTTTTCTTCACCAACAAAACGAAAACCCACACACTAAAGAAAAGTCAAACGAAATAAAGTTAAAGAAATAAAGTCTTTGCCATCAGACATAAAAAAAGCTGACTTGGGAAGTCAGCTCGAAAAAGTTCATGTTCACGGGATTAAAAATGCAAAAACCTATAATTAAAAATCTGATGCAAAGATATACCAAATAAGTATGCGAAGCAAGTTATCGCATGTATTTATTTTGGATAAAGAAATTTTTTATATGTTCATGGGATTATAATTTAAGAAAGCTGTACCTCTGGTACGGCTTTCTTCTGTTTTAGACCTATCGTTTTTTTACGTTCACCTCTTTTAGTATTAAGATATTTTGATTCGTGCGATGATAGAAAGGTAATGTAAAAGTGGCGCGACATTCGCTTTTGACTTAAAAGCTAGATTCGCACAGGTCGGATACCCTGCGCGATCAAGTAAGCGGAGTTAGAAACATCAAATAAGCCTTTAACCTTATAATTATTCAACCACTACTGCATCAATTCCAACCAACCTTTTAGTAACACTTCATCCAATTCCCCATCACAATTTTCCACTTCCGCTTGCAAAAAGTAAGCAAAGGTACTTGTATTCAGCAATTGTCCTTTGGAACGACCATCCCAGATGGCTTGTGGATCGGTGGTTTCGAATATGATGCTTCCCCAACGGTTGAAGATTAGCAGGCGGTAGTTTTGTAATTCTAATTCCGTAAATACCTGCCAATTATCGTTATTATTATCGCCGTTGGGCGAAAAGGCATTGGGACAGTAGATAAGCTTTTCAGCTTGGATATTTTCATCAGTCAAGATAAATTCTTGAGTTTTACTACCGCACTCGTTACTGACCATTAACTCAAAAACTCCAGGGCGGGATATAAAAATACTTTTACTTTTGCTACCCGTACTCCACTCGTATTCAACTGTTGAAGGCAGATCTTCGGGGGCAGATAACTGAATGCCTACAGCTGGACAAATAGACAAAAACTGAGTGGTCAGTTCAGGAATACCAGAAAGCGGAGAGATAACTATCGGAAGAGTGATCGCACAGCCTGTTGCGTCCATTGCACGTAGTTCGTAAGTACCATCTTTTAAGTTCTCGAATGTGAGTGGAGTGGTAGGTTCATTATTGTTTAATAAAAATTCGTAAGGTGCAATTCCGCCAGTGACGGACTCTATTTGTAGGCTACCGTTTTCTTCTATTTCGCAAGCTGGTTCAGAAATATACGTCACTGCCAACGATTCATTAACTCGCAATTCTAAAGTAGTCGTTGTCGTACAACCCGCAGCGTTATCGTTTGTCATTGTGTAAGTTCCCGACTCTGTAAGCACCTGATTACCAAATATATAAGCATCGCCTGTACAAATAACTTCGTTTAAATTACGTTCCAAGCTCTCTACTACTTGCAACTCTAAAGTCGTTGTGATTTCACAGCCCGCAGCGTTCATCGAAGTCGCTACGTAAGTACCCGCTTCGCTAAGTTGTTGATTATCAAAATTGTATGTTTCGCCCGTACAAATCATCGCCGTTTCAGCGCGATCTACACTTTCTACTACTTGCAATTCTAATGTCATTGTGATTTCACAGCCTGCGGCGTTTGTCGAAGTCGCTACATAAGTACCCGCTTCAATAAGTTGCTGATTATCAAAATTATATGTCTCTCCAGTGCAAATCATCGCCGTTTCAGCGCGATCCACACTTTCCACTATTTGCAACTCTAAAGTCGTCGTGATTTCACAGCCAGCGGCATTCGTTGAAGTCGCGATATATGTACCTGCTTCGCTAAGTTGTTGATTATCAAATTCGTAACTTTCGCCAGTGCAAATCATTGCCGTTTCAGCGCGATCCACGCTTTCCACTACTTGCAACTCTAAAGTCGTCGTGATTTCGCAGCCCGCAGCATTCGTAGAAGTTGCTACGTAAGTGCCTGCTTCACTAAGTTGCTGATTATCAAAATCGTAAAATTCACCCGTACAAATTATTTCCGTTTCAGCGCGATCTAC
>JBGCES010000402.1:0-8778 GCA_045106545.1 Saprospiraceae bacterium | reverse complement strand
CTGATTTTTTCAATTGATGATTTTGTTGAATAAAAACTATTCATTCAGAAAAATCATCATTTGAAAAAATGCAAATTTATTTTTTCGGCGTTTCTTAACTTTACGGTAATAAAATTTTAGATGTATGTCATTTACAAAAGTCACATTATTTGTATGCTTATTTTTTATGGTGTCGAGTTGTAATAACTCCCAAAATACGGAAAAAGTATCCAAAACTACGCAAAAAAACGTAGAAAAAAATGAAGATGTAACTCCAACGACCAATCCAAATGCACAAAAGACAATCGTTTTTTTTGGAAACAGTTTAACTGCAGCGAATCAACTCGATCCCGCCGTCGGTTTTGCAGGACTTACTCAAGTTCGATTAGATTCACTCGGCTATGATTATCGGGTGGTCAATGCTGGATTGAGTGGTGAAACTAGTGCGGGTGGACTAGAACGAGTAGATTGGATTTTGGAACAACCTGTTGATATTTTTATCTTAGAATTAGGGGCTAATGATGCGCTACGTGGTTTGAATTTGGATAAAACATATGAAAATCTGAGTGGAATTTTTGAAAAAGTGAAAAAAGCTCATCCCGCTGCGAAGCTCGTCCTTGCTGGGATGCTTGCTCCTCCAAATATGGGAAATGATTATACTGAAAAATTTGCTGCGATCTATCCACGATTGGCGAATGAGTACAATGCTGCTTTGATTCCGTTCCTATTGGATAAAGTAGGTGGCATACCTGAGTTAAATTTGGCGGATGGCATCCACCCTAATGAAGAAGGACATGCAATAGTAGAAAAAAATGTGTGGGCAGTATTAGAAGGTGTGGTTGAGCAATAATTAAATTTTTTTTCGATTTTTTTTCTTTTTGAAGTAAAAAAAGAATTGATTCTAGTCACTATTTCTACCAATTCCACCACCTAGCCGACAAACAACAATTTCAAATTTTACTTACCGTCTGGCAATTATTAAATTTGCTATCCGCAGGAGTATCCTTAGTAACCCGAAAATAATTCATAAAATTAGTTATTGAATTAATTATTTCGTCAATATTTACAAATGGAAAACTCTAACTATTTTAAAAAAAAAATGTAGGCAGAAACATCTGCGTTTTACGTCCTAAATTCAATTTATGAAAAAATTATCCACATTACTACTCTTTAGCTGTCTGACTATTTCTTTGTTTGCACAGCAATACTGGTCTGATGTAACGGTAAATGATCTACCGAATTCTGAACAAAAACAAGCTGTGCCGAGTGAATTTCGCGCACTAGAACTGCAATTTGCGGATTGGCAAAAAATGCTCACAGCCGCACCTGCTTCTTTTAGTGGCGAACAAGGTATCGAAATTGACTTGCCATTACCGACAGGTGAATTTGCTAAATTTTACGCTACTGCTGCACAAGTACTAGCACCAGCTCTAGCTGCGAAATATCCACAAATTCGTGCTTATCGCATTGTCGGAGTGAACGATTCTAGCCTGAGTGGGTACATAGATATAAATTCCCGTCAATTTCACGCCGTTATTCGCACCACAGCAGGAGAAGTGTACATTGATCCACTTTCAAAAAATGAAGAAAGACTTTATCATGCTTATTTCACGCATCATTTAGAAGCAAATAATCAGGATACGCCTAAGCTAACTTGTGGTTATAATGCTTTTAGTCAAGAAAGTCCTATACAACCAACTACCGAAAACACGGAACAACTTAACGGGACAACTAAGTCAGCGGGGGTTATTCAATTACGTTCTTATCGTTTTGCTATTTCGGCTACATCGGCGTTTTCTAATCGGTTTGGTGGTACAAAGGAAAGCATATTGGAGGCTTTTAATACTTCAGTGGTGCGGTTGAATGAAATTTTTGAACGCGAAGTAGCAGTTACTTTTACCCTGATTCCTGAAACGGAGGAATTGATTTTTCTGGATGCAGCTACCGAGCCATGGAATAATTTGAACCAAGGTGGCGATCTCTTGGGACAATCGCAAGTGATTTTCAACAATATTGTATCACCCACGCTCTACGATGTTGGTCATGTATATACAGGCAATTGTTCAGACGTAGGAGGCGTTGCTCGTTTAGCGCAAGTTTGTTCTGAAAATAAAATGCGAGGAGTGACTTGTTTTGGTGGAGAATTAGAATTTGACGTAGTACGTATTTTAGCACATGAGGTTGGTCACCAGTTTGCGGCAACGCATACCATGAATCAATGTGATGGTAACGAAGAAAATGTAACTCCTGGTTCTGCTTACGAACCTGGTAGCGGGAGTACCATTATGTCGTACAGTGGCGTTTGCGGTGAGCAAAATGTACAATTTGGACCAGATGATTATTTCCACTCGAACTCTTTACAGCAGATGATAGAGTTTACTCGTAACGCTGATGGAAACACTTGCCCTACTTTTATTGATATTGGAAACAATGAACCAGAAATCACTTTGGATTATGCTACAGGTTTCTTTATTCCGATTGGCACACCTTTCCAATTAACAGGTTCGGCTACGGATCCCGATGGAGACGAATTATTTTACAATTGGGAACAATTTAACTTGGGACCACAAACGGATTTGGGTACGCAACGGGTGAATTCGCCTGCTTTCCGTACTTATGAACCAACCATGAATCCAACGCGGGTTTTCCCACGCATTCAGGCAGTGGTTGGAAATTTCCGCGAAGACGTAGAATTATTACCAGCATACTCTCGGGCATTGGTTTTTAGATTTATTGCTCGGGATCACAACGAAATGGGTGGAGCAGCAGTATGGCAAGATATTGCTTTTAATGCGACCGAAACTGCAGGCCCTTTTCTTGTTACTACTGCTAATGAAGCAGATATGGTTTGGGAAGTTGGTCAATATCAGGAAGTAACTTGGGACGTAGCAAATACGACCAATGCTACCGTAAATTGTCAAAATGTAAACATCAAACTATCACTAGATGGTGGTTTTACTTATCCAGTAACTTTAATTGAAAATACGCCAAATGACGGTAACGAGTTCATCACTGTTCCAGATGAAATCGGTGAACGTGTACGGATTCGTGTAGAAGCAGCGGATAATATTTTCTTCGATATTTCTAATCAGAACTTAGAAATCATAGCTCCTTCTGCTCCTGGTTATGCCCTAACCTTGACGCCTAATAGCCAAGATGTTTGTGTGCCAGACGTAGTAGAGATTGAAGTGAGTTCGACTTCACTTTTAGATTTTGCGGAAGCAATCAATTTAGAAATTACAGAAGGCGTGCCTAGTGATGTAACCTTTAGCTTTGCTAATGCGACTATTCAACCAGGAGAAAGCACGATGCTAACGGTAGATTTTTCTAATAGTAGTGCTGATGGCGAGGTGATTTTGACTTTAAATGCTATGGCGGCAGATACGGTGACTGCTACTCGCTTGATTACGCTCAATGCGATCAATACGGATTTCTCAGCGGTACAACCTCAAATGCCAGAAGATGGTGTGACGGGTATTGTAGGTGCGCCAACGTTTATGTGGTCAGGTTCAGAATTTGCGAATACTTATGATTTTCAAATTGCGACGAATGATGATTTTAATGAAAATTCAATTGTGGATCAAGCAGCTGATTTAGAAGCGACTGAGTTTACGATTGCACAGCCATTGGATGAAATGATGACCTTCTTCTGGCGCGTACGAGCGAATAACGAATGTGGAGCAGGTGAATGGACCGCTCCTTTCTTACTTTCTTCTATTTCGGCGATTTGTAGCCCACTGAATTCTCCTAATGTACCAGTTTCTTTACCAGGATCGATTGCAATGGCAACCTCAAGTTTGACGATTCCTGTTTCTGGAGAGATTAGTGACTTGCAAGTACCTGTGATTCGTGGAACTTATCCTGGGGTGAATGGTTTACGATTCATCCTACGCTCACCAGCAGGTACTGAGGCGGTGTTATTTAGTCGTAATTGTGGTTTGACTAACGGTTTCAATGTTGGTTTCGATGATGATGCACCTAATGCAATTAGCTGCCCACCAACTTCGGGTAATGTAGAGCAACCGATTGAACCTCTATCCGTATTTATTGGTGAAGATACGCAAGGAGAATGGACGTTAACTGTAGATGTACAAGATCCTGGTTTTGGTGGCGGTGGTTCTTTAGAAGAATGGTCATTAGAATTTTGTAGTATCGTTAGTACTACAGAAATTGGTGATAGTGACCAAATCAAGGTATTCCCTAATCCAGTGAAAGCATCTTTGACACTAGAAATGGCGCAACCTCTGACTTCTGAGTCTGTCCTTACTATCTATAATGCACAAGGACAACTCGTGAGCGAACGCAAGTTGGCAAATCAACAAAACATCGTTACGATGTCAACGGCGCATTTGCCTACTGGAATTTATGTTGTGACATTATTGTCTGATAATCAATTATTTACAAAGCAATTTGTTAAGCTATAATAAAAGAAGTTAGATCCTAGAAGTTAGAGTGCAACTAAGCGTTTTCTAACTTCTAGTTTCTAACTTCTATTACCCACATCTATTTTAGGTGGCGTGGGGCGCCGTCAACCATCGACCGTTTCTCGTCAACCATCTTTTAACTTTTGACTTATGAGATCAACCTTATCCTTTACTTTAATCTTATGCTTGCTTTCTACTACTTCTTTTGGTCAAAAAGTACATAACTTTTGGTCATCGGTGGATGAAGCTAGTTTACCCGCTACGGTAAAATCACAACAAAACATTCATCCTACTGACTACCAAGCTTTTCAGTTAGATTTTAAAAATCTAAAAAATGCGATGGTGACTGCACCTCAGGAAACTGCTGGTTTGGTACAAGATCTACAGGTCATGCTACCACTACCTGACGGAAGTTTAGAAACTTTTGCGGTGATGGAATCTTCAGTGATGGAACCTGCTTTGCAAGCAAAGTATCCACAAATTCGTTCCTTCATTGTATGGAGTACCGAACGTCCCGATATTCGGGGAAGGGTAGAATATTCATCTAGTGGATTTAATGCTTTTTTGCGTACTCCAAGTGTAGGTGATATGTTTATTAGCCCTTATGCTAAAGGCAATAACGATTACTATCTTGCTTATACGCTTAAAGATTATCAATATGAAACGGATGAAATGCCACTGGCAAGTTGTGGTTTTGACCCCGCAAAGATGCCTGAGGGTACATACGATCATTTGCATGAGGATGAATCACATTCTAGTACAGTAAAAAGTGGTAGCAATGAATTACCCATTCGTAAATATCGTCTAGCACTAGCTTGTACTGGCGAATACGCACAACGCCACGGGGGAACGCTAGAAGGCGTACTCAATTCTTACAATACTGCTATCAATGCTGCCAACGAAGTTTTTGAAAATGAAGTAGGCGTACGCATGATTTTAATCGAAAGAATAGAAGAAATTATTTTCCTTGATCCAGATGCTGATCCTTATCAAAGTGCCAATGTAGGAGGTGAATTATTAGGACAAAACGAATCGGTTTTGAATAATATAATTTCACCGGTCTTATATGAATTAGGACATGTATTTACTGGTGGGTGTACGGATGTAGGTGGAGTAGTAAGTGGCTCTGCTTGTGTTGATGGTAAAGCGCGGGGTGTTACTTGTCATAGCAGTAGTAACGTAGCTGGAGTAGCACGAGGAACGTTTGCGCACGAGGTTGCGCACCAATTTGCGACTAGTCACTCTTGGAGTAATTGTCCAGGTAATGAAGGGCAACGCGCAGGTGAGGCGGCATTTGAACCAGGTAGTGGAACAACAATTATGTCTTATAATGGTGCTTGTGGACCTGAAAATAATATTCCTGGTGGTCGTGATGCTTATTACCACGTGGGTTCTTTAACGCAATTTACGCGCTTCACGCGCGAGGAACCATTGGGTCCCTGTGGCACTCAAGAATTTTTAGGAAATACGGAGCCAGTTATCGAATGGACTTATGAAAATGATTTTTATGTTCCGATTAGCACGCCATTTGAATTAAATACTTCGGCGGTAGATATGGAAGATCAAGAAGCATTGACGTATTGCTGGGAACAATATGACTTGGGTCCTGGAACCGATCTAGGAATGCCCATTTTTAATGCGCCTTCATTCCGTACTTATCCAGCTAAAGCTTCCACTAATCGGGTTTTTCCACGGATGAAATCAGTTGTTGATAATCAAAGTGAGCCAGTAGAAGTACTACCTGATTATAGTCGCGTCTTGACGTTCCGTTGTACAGTGCGCGATAACCACCCTGGAGTTGGTGCTTCTGTTTGGGAAGAAATAAAATTTAAATCAACCGATACAGCTGGACCATTTTTAGTGACTTCACCTAATGCGGATAGCGTAGCTTGGGAGGTAGGTAGTTATCAAGAAGTCCTTTGGGACGTAGCTAATACCAATGGTAGTCTAGTAAATTGTCAAAAAGTAGATATTAAATTATCATTAGACGGTGGTTACAATTATCCGATTACTTTGGCAGAAGGGGTACGTAACGATGGTTCCGAATTTGTCGTGATGCCTGATACTATTACGGAGCGGGCGCGAATTCGCATTGATGCGGCGGACAATATTTTCTTCGATATTTCTAATAAGAATTTTTCAATTACCGAACCGACTGTATCTGGTTATTCTTTGCAGGTCGGACCAAGTTCACAACAGTTGTGTCAACCTGCTTCCGCAGAATTAATGATTGAAACGACTTCTATTTTAGGATATGATACTTTAGTTAGTTTAGAAATTGTTGATGGTTTACCAGAAGGTGCTGTCGCGCAAATTCGCCCAGTTGATATATTACCTGGTGAGAATACGAATATCTTTATTGACTTTAGTGAAGTTAATATCGATGAAGAAATCACGGTTACTTTGCAAGCAGTATCAGGTAATCTAGATACACTTTACCGTACTTTTAATATTGACATAGTCAATAATGATTTTTCTGCTATTGCTCAACTAACTCCGACTAATGGTGTATCGGGTATAGGTGCACCCGTTTTTGAATGGATGTCATCGCCTAATGCCAATACTTACGAAATCGAATTAGCAACTAGCCCCTTGTTTGGCGAAAGCATCATTATTACCGAAACAGGCTTACTTGATCCGACCTTTACACCTGATTTTGTTTTAGAAGAAAATACTGTATTCTACTGGCGCGTACGTGGGGAGAATGAATGTGGAATGGGGAACTTTACAGATCCTTTTGCTTTCCGTACCGAAGCTATTTCTTGTGCTGCATTAATGCCTGACGATGTACCATTGACTTTGTCTGGCTCAGGGCAACAGACGAAGGAATCTTTTATTTTAGTACAAAGTCAGGGTACGATTAATGATTTGAATGTACCGATAATCGAAGGTGGTTACCAGACAATTAACGGATTGCGATTCACGATAGTAAGTCCTGCTGGTACAGAAGCAGTCTTGTTTGACCAGAAATGTGGTGCGACGAGTACTTTTGCAGCTGGTTTTAATGATCAAGCGCCAGAAGCACTAGTTTGTCCACCAACCAACGGGGTAGTTATGCGCCCACAAGATCCACTCTCTGTTTTTAACGGAGAAGATACACAAGGACTTTGGACATTGCGCATTGACGTAGTTGAACCGGGTTTTGGTGGTGGTGGTGGAATTGACGCATGGGAATTAGAGTTCTGTGGTAACCTAAGTCCAAGCGCGCCATTCTTAGTGAATAACGAAACATGGTCATTACCACCGAGTACACGAAGTCAGATTACCTCTGATTTCTTATTAGCAGAAGATGAAAATAATCCTTCGGATGAATTATTCTATACATTAGTAACGGTACCTGCCAATGGTACACTTTACTTACGCGATTCGATTGCACTGAGTATCGGCGACCAATTCCGTCAAATAGATGTGAATAGCAATGAATTATCCTTTGAGCACAATGGCAATGATGCCACCGAAGATAAATTCATCTTTACCATCGAAGATGTTGAAAGTGGTTGGTTCGGAACACCTACGTTCAATATTAAGATTGACGAAGATGCTACGGTAAATACGGTAGATGTAGAATTAGCAAATTCAGTACAATTATTCCCTAATCCAGTTCAGGGCAGTGAGTTGAACGTTGTGATTGGAAAATCACCTGAGTTGTTTGAGCGGATGAATATCGTTAATGCGCAAGGACAAATCGTCAGCAGCCAATCTTTAGCTAAAACAGCGAATCGCTGGGTAGTAAATACTGCTAATCTAGCAATGGGCATGTATTTCTTGCAATTAGAAACACAGCAAGGAATCGTGGTGAAGAAATTTACCGTAGTAGAGTAGTATATACAGAACTATTTTAAGAATCGTCAGAACGATTACTATTTATAAAGAAATAAAGCGGTAAGTTCACTGTTGTGAACTTGCCGCTTTGTTTGTAAGTGCCTCACGATAATTAATTCGGTAAATTTTAGGAAATAGATTTTTTCGATAGTTTTTCTAAAAAAATTAGTGCATATCCGTAGATACGGACTTATTTTTTTAGAGAAAATAGCGGAAAGAGATACTCATAAAATACCGAAGTAATTGTTGTGAGGCACTTATAATAATTACTGATTAAAAACTTGCAGCACTAGTCAGCAGTCGGATTTATTGATCTCTTCTCTATCTATTATTTGTGATTCTTTGATAAATCTAATGAAAGAGTCAGCCAAAAATATTCTTAACGCTACTCTGCGGTCGCTTACTCGAATAATTTTCTGTCTGACATCGGATTTGTCAAAGTACGCTATTTGTTTACCTATTAACCTTTGACTTATGAGATCCGTCTTATTCTTCACGCTACTTCTATGTTTATTTTATACCACGGTCATTGCTCAAAAAAGCTATAACTTTT
>JBGCES010000401.1:0-2604 GCA_045106545.1 Saprospiraceae bacterium | reverse complement strand
AAGGTTTTGACCCCGCTACTATCACGGGTACAAATGTAACAACTAGTGGAGCAACGATTTCCGTCACTTACGAATGGGAACGAAGCACGAATAACGGTTCGACTTGGACGGCGATTGCGGGAGCAACTGGCGTTAACTATAATCCACCTGCTCTGAATACCACTACCCTATTCCGTCGGCGCGCGTTCAACAACAATGGTTGTGGCAATGATGTCAGTAATGTTGTAACCGTCACGATAACACCCGATCCTTCAATCTCGATTACCGCACCAATTACCGAGGGTTGTGTGGGTGGTACGAGATTCGATTTAGTGGCGACTACTGCTGGTGGTATAGGCTGTACAATCACTTGGCAGCGTCGTTTTGAGAATCAGGCTTGGACAGATTTTGCTTCGGGTAGTACCACCCAAAATGCAGGTACAGGAACCAACTGGAACGGCGACCAAGCAGGTACATACCAATATCGGGCACGCTACACTTGTACCGGGGGGGGCTGTAATGATATTACTTCCAATGTAGTCAGTGTTGAACGCTATCCTAATCCGAGTGTTAGCATCACTTCCGACGGGACACAACGCTGTGTTGGTAGTGTAGTGAATTTTACCGCCACAGCGGTCAATGGTTCGGGTTGTTCCTATCAATGGCAGCGACGTATTCAGGGCGGTAGTTGGGCAGATTTTGGCAACAATAGCGCAACGGCGGCATCTAGTACTGGTTTTAACGGTAATACAGCGGGGACTTATCAGTTTCGGGTGTTATACAACTGTGCGGGTAATGGCTGTAGCAATGCTACTTCTAATGTTATTAACGTTGATTTTGTCGCTGACCCTACGGTGAATATTTCTACGACCTCTGCTGCTACGGTTTGTTTGGGCGAAACGATCAGCTTTACTTCTAGCACCGATGGTGGTTTAAATTGTAGTCGGCAGTGGCAATATCGAGCAGTGGGTGGAACGTGGATCAATGCAGGTATTGGCGCACCCAATTTTAATTTAACCAATAGTCATACGACTACGGCGGGTGATTATCAGGTGCGTTTACAATACAATTGCGCGGGTGATAATTGCGGAAATGTCAATTCAAATATCATCGATGTAACCATAAATCCTCTACCCGACCTCATCTGCGAATATCGCATTAATGGAACTGGCGGATGGAATCAAGGAGACTGCACAGCAGACGTCTTTATCGGCAACCGATTAGAATTAGCGGTCAATCCCAATAACTTGAGTAGTTATATATGGACAGGACCCAATGGGTTTAGTGGCAATGGAGATTCGGGTGGTGCTGTTTTAGTGAACAACAGTATCAATGATTCCCATGCAGGTGTTTACACTGTTGTAGCAACGGATGCTAATGGCTGTATGGCTACTACTGAAGTTACGGTAAATGTGTATGAAATGCAGCTATCCCTCAATGAAACCTGTAATGATAATGGGACAACGGGAGATCCAAGCGATGATTACAGTATAATCACTGTTAGTGCTACGAGTGAATTGCCGGGCAGTAGCAATCAATTTGAAGTATTAGCGAATGGAGCGGTCATTGGTACTGGAACTTACGGTACGCCACTTGATCTAGAGTGGCGCAACGCTGCTAGCACTCAGCGTTTCATAGCCGATGATTTAGCTACCTATACTTTGACTATTCGCGACCGTGATTTGACTTACGCCACTCAGCAAGCGACTACTAATCCAGTCGCCCCTTGTTCTGCTTGTGATTTATCTATCGTTTCAATTACGCCTACGGATTGTCTTAATGGACAATTCGATTTGGAAGTAGTTGTGAACTACCAAGATATTCCTACCGCTAACTTAGAAATCAACGGTCAGCTATTCCCGATCGCTGACCCCACTGCTACGGCTGGTCAGTCTGCCTTAGAAACTTTTGTATTAACGAATCTCCCCTGTACTGATACTGAGAATCGAACTGTTACAGTAAACGTACCTGGTGATAATAGCTGTGGTGACCAAAGAAATTACGCTGCGCCTGGTACTTGCCTACTCGTTATCGACGAAATAGTTACTTCTGAATGTGCCATTGACCGATATTCGGTTGATGTTACCGTTACCTATGAGAATGCTCCTGGTAGTATTGAAATGAACGGTCAGCAATTCATGCCCGCCAGTACGAGTGGAACAGAAACGTTCACCCTCCTAAATTTAGATTGCGCCACAACGAATGATCAGACGATCAATGTGAGATTTACGGATAATAATCAGTGTAGTGAGAACACGACCATTACTGCCCCTTGCCCTCAACCACGAATCTGTATACCATACCGAGTTATTATCAATGAATAGACTGATGATTTGCTCGGGTGGAGCTTTCCGCTCCATTCGAACTTGTACTGAATCTAGTATGGAGTAGAAACTCCTTACTAAGCATTACGCAAAAAATTACCTGTTACTTCTTTTATACTGTATTTGAAATTTGCTATTAAAAAATGTAACAAGTTATAAGTTGTTCTTTAATCCACTCCCCGCACATTTACTTCCCCCCTTTTTCTATACAAGACAAACACTAAATTTTTTATGAACAAACTCACTTATACAGGAGTATTTCTATGTTTAGCAATCTCCATCTTTATTACCAATTACCATT
>JBGCES010000400.1:0-22100 GCA_045106545.1 Saprospiraceae bacterium | reverse complement strand
TATCGCCTCAAAACCGTGATGATGTCCGTTTCTTATTCTAAAGACGATGACGCGATTGCTCGTTTTCAGCCACGACTCGATCCCGAAACGAATCAAACCGTTATCGGAAGCGCCAATTTGAACTTCCGCGAGACTTTCGCGAGGATTGTTAATTTTCCACTAAAGGTCAATGCATGGTGGAGTATGCGCCTCAATATCGGCGGCAGATGGCAGAAAACCAATGCTAATTTCGATGAAACCGTATTGGAATTTGAGCAAGCAAACTGGTCAATGAATGGTCAGCAAACCTTTAGCTTACCGAGTGATTTTTCGGCTGAATTTAGTGGATTTTACAACTCCAAGCAATTGATTGGAACGGCTATCGCCCAGCCAATTTGGGGCGTTAATTTTGGATTACAAAAAGTGCTTTCTAATAATCAGGGACGTTTACGCTTTGGTATTGATGACCTATTTGAATCTATAAAATGGAGAGGCGCAACCGAAATCCCTGAACAAAATCTAATTAATCGAGCAGATTATGATTTTAGTAACCGTACATTCAAGATTTCTTATTCTAGAAACTTTGGAAATGACAAACTCAAATCCTATCGCAAACGCCAAACGGGAGCGGAAGCCGAGCGTCGGCGGGTGAATTAAAATGCGCGATTGATATAATTGTCAAATGGTGTAATTGTGGCGTGATTTTGTGGTCACCATTTCACAGTTACACCATTTCACAATCAATTACAAGTTGTTTTGTCAATTTATCTACATCCTAACTCCAAGTGATTGTTTATCAATTATTCACTTCCTCCATCAAATTCGCTACCAATCCCGTCCAACCCGTTTGATGACTCGCGCCCACGCCACGTCCATTTTCTGCATGGAAATATTCGTAGAACAAAATCAAATCTTTAAAATGCGGATCGTGCATATACTTTTTATCGTTGGCGTGAATCGGTCGGCGACCTTTTTTATCGGCAGCAAATAAACCAACTAAACGCCGCGAAATTTCATCTGCGGCTGTTTTTAAATTCACATAATTACCGCTTCCTGTCGGGCATTCCACTTGCAACTCGTCACCGTAATGCTCATGATATTCGCGCAGCGATTGAATAATCAAATAATTCATCGGCAACCAAACGGGACCGCGCCAATTCGAGTTGCCACCAAATAGATAGGTTTGTGATTCCGCAGGTTCGTAGGTTAAACCAAAATTTTGTCCATTGATATTAATCGAATAGCCATTTTGGTGAACTTTGGAAAGCGAACGAATACCGCCTTTAGAGAAAAATTCTTTTTCATCGAGTAAGGCTTGCAACATGCGTTGAAGCCGCTTTTGCGGAATGAGCGACAGCAAAATATCGTCGTGATCGTTGAGTTCTTCGATGACGATATAGCTTTTGTTTTTGATGCGGTAATTGCGATACCATTTGAGTCGGCGATAAAACTCAGGGACGTGTTCCAACCGTTTTTTATCAATAACTAGCGTAGCAAATAAGGTCGTCAAGCCTACGAGTGAACGCACCTTTATCGGCATATTTTGACCATTAGGTAATGCTAAAATATCGTAAAAGAAACCCTCTTCTTCACTCCACGAACCGACATACTTCTCGCCAATTCCATTGAGCGATTCGGCGATGATTGTAAAGTGCTCAAAGAACTTAGTCGCCATGTCTTCAAAGGTCGGATCGAATTCAGCGATTTCCAACGCCATGTCCAACATATTCAGACAATACATCGCCATCCAACTCGTCCCATCTGCTTGTTCTAAATGTCCACCGCCCGGAATTTCTGCACTGCGGTCAAATACCCCAATGTTATCCAATCCCAAAAAGCCACCTTCAAAAACGTTATTGTCGTTATGGTCTTTGCGATTGACCCACCACGTAAAATTGATCAGTAATTTCTGAAAAACGCGTTTCAGGAAATCAATATCGCCTTTGCCTTTCTGTTCCTTATCAATTCGATAAACTTGCAAACAACCCCAAGCGTGTACGGGCGGATTCACATCACTGAAATTCCACTCGTAGGCAGGCAATTGACCATTGGGGCGCATATACCATTCACGTAGAAATAACGCCATTTGCCCTTTGGCAAAATCGGGATCGAGGCGCGCCAATGGCACACAGTGAAACGCCAAATCCCAAGCGGCATACCACGGATATTCCCACTTGTCAGGCATGGAAATAATGTCCTCGTTATTCAAGGTCATCCAGTGCCGATTACGCCCATTTTTACGCTGTGGTGGTGGTGCGGGTTTGTCAGGATCACCTTTTAGCCAGCGGGGAATATCGATGTTGTAATACTGCTTCGTCCACAGCATTCCCGCAAAGGCTTGCCGTTGAATACGTAACTCATCTTCATTAGCGTTTTTTGGAGCGATGGATTGATAAAAGGCATCCGCTTCCGCTAAACGGTCGGTGAAAACGCGCTCAAAATCTTTGGTTAATGGATTGGACTTTTTTGCTTTTTTGCAGAGTCGCAAACGAATTTCTACCGATTTGCCACCCGCAACTTCCTGATTATAAAAAGGGCTAAATTTGGTACCTGAATTAACGTGGTCAAACTTAGAAAAGTCGTTGTTTATCAACGCGTCGTTGATGCTGTCTTTGACGAGTTCTGTTTCGTTTTCAACGTTAAATAATTTGGCAAAATTCGTTTCGTTTTCGGCAAATAGATTACGCGCTGCTTTTTGGAAGTAAAGATAATATTGACCAATTTTTTCCTGCTCCACGGCTACCGAACCATAGGTCTTTTTATCGTCTTTTAAACTAATCGTTGGACGTTGTTCAATCAATTTTACATCCCATAAATTCCGCAACCACAGCGTCGGTAGTAAAGCAATCGGCGCAGCTTCCTCACCTCGATTATGCACTGTAATTTTAATACAAATATCTTCCGCGTCCGCTTTGGCGTATTCCGTCACGACATCGAAGTAGCGATTATCATTAAAAATGCCCGTATCCAATAATTCAAACTCGCCTTCTTGCTTCGCTCGCTGCGCGTTCATGGCAATCAGTGCTTCGTAAGGAAATTCGCGTTGCGGATATTTATACAAGTGCTTTTGGTAAGAATGCGTCGGCGTGTTATCTAAGTAATAATACAACTCCTTCACGTCTTCACCGTGGCTTCCCTGCGGTCCAGTCAAGCCAAACAGCCGCTCTTTAATCATGCGATCTTCGCCGTTCCACATAGCGACTGAAAAACACAGATTACAAAAGTCATCACTAATCCCCGCAATCCCATCTTCGCCCCAGCGATATGCTCGACTGCGCGCATCTTCATGCGGAAAATAGTCCCATGCTTCGCCATCGGGGCTATAATCTTCGCGTACGGTTCCCCACTGACGCTCGCTGAGGTAAGGTCCCCATTTGAGCCAATTTTTTTTATTGGAATATTGTTCGCTAAGGCGTTGTTGTTCTTGAGTTGGCATTGCTTAATATGAAATACTAGAAAAGTGTAAAAGAAAATGATATATCATTGTAACAGATTGGCGTTGAGCAAGTTTGCCTATTTATTTAATTACCCAATAGGTTTCTACTTCGCCGCTTTCCGTCCAGCCTTTCACTGCTTCGGCATTTAAATCCGCTACTGCTGTTTTTAAAATTTGATAATCATCTTCACTTAAAATTAATATACCTGCACCGCGTTCGGAGTAGAGTTGTTTTACATCATCTGTTGTTATTGGTTGCACATTCAAACCACTTTTTTGAGCATAATACCACAGATTTACGCGATTGTTTACCTCTCCACTTAAAATTAATTTATCAATAATGCGACTTTCTTTACCAATTGCCGTTTGTATGACTCGTTGCGGTAGATTACGTTGATTTTCCAATAAAGGATACGTTTTGAACCAAAACGTTAGCGTCACCAAAACACCCGCCGTAGCAAACCCACTGCGAATCATCAGATCATTTTTACCATACAAACCAATCACTCCAAATAATAGTGGCATCCAGTAAACTGCGCCAGTAAACATCGCCGAACGAAAACCTGCTGCTTCAAAAATATAATAGCTATTCAACATGAGATAAATTGCACCACAGAAGGCAAATATCAAATTAAGAATAGAAAAGGTTTTAATGATATTTTCGTTGCTTTTGGGAAAGTTTTTGAGTTGGAAATTTTCTAGTTGTTTGGCGGCTAGAATGGCGAACAGCCAGAGAACCGAAAAAGACTTCAATAAGAGCGCACCAAGGAGCCAAGCGGTCATTAAGGTCGCAAATTCTTCTTTTTTGCGAAAGCGGGTAAAGGTTTGCCATAATCCAGCAGCGACAAAGCCAATCCACGGCAAGGTGCCAATTAGAGCGACTCCATAAAAGGTAAAAAAGGAGCGATTGGGCGTAGGTGGTACCAAATAGCTATCGATTGTTTGGAAAGAGTAACCTAGTAAATATGCCATAATGACTAATACCACAGGCAGTAAAATCCACTGATACAATTGTACGGAACGGCGACCTTGCGGGTGTTGCGTAATTAAAAAAGCAGATACTAAAAAGGTGAACAATAAGGTCGTAATGGGAGTAGCTAAAATGGCTAAGGTTAGAAAAATAGCATGCCACGTTTGCCACTGTACCTTAGGTTGTTTAAGATAACGAATCTGCGTTAATACCATCAAAGTATGTAACGTCGCCGTCCAAATATCACTCGTTGCTACTTTACCCAAATGTATTAATCCGAGTGAACTCGCTGCAATTAATATGGTCGCTAGCGTTGTTCCTTTTCCAAAAATCTTCTGTCCTAATGCAAAAAATGCAAGTCCACCGAATAAAGCGATAAATACGCTGACCGAGCGGGCATAAAAAGGATTCGTATCTACGGTCATACTAATTCCTGCGAAGACTTGCTGTACAAACGACTGGGCACTATTCTGTACGGTCGCGAGTTGCAAATTATACGCCTCTGCCCCCGACCAGACCGTCGCTACATCGTTCATGACCAATAGATTAGCTAAGATCAGAAAGGCGATTATACTTAAAAAGAAACGGTAGAAATTAGTCATTAATAGAAGTTAGAAATTAGATGTTGGAAGTTTCGCTCCAGAAAGTCTTAAAAAATTAACCTTGTCATACAACCCATATGATTTGATTTAACTCTTTAAAGCAATAAAAGTTGTCCACACAAATAGGACAGTTTTTGAAGCAATTACTTTTACAACTAGAGTACAGAAAATTCCGCTACAATTTTTTTAAACTGACCCGGTAGAACGTTTACCTTTCACTCTCTACACGCTTATTCAGAGAATAATTAAAAAGGAATGATTACCTTTCGCGCTAAATGTAGTCGTGTTCGCACTTTTACATTTTCTCTCTTTGTTTGAGAGCGCAATTTATATTTTTCATTCTACACTTTACCTTATCTTTTGAATAAACTACCGACTTTACGTATCACGATTTATTCATGCCATTTATCATTAGTATGACGGAAGCTGAATTGATTGACGCCTGTCTGGATAACGACCGACTGGCGCAAAAGCAGTTGTACGAACGCTACAAAAAAGCGATGTACACCGTCAGTTATCGTATCACTAATGATTTTGAACTGGCGAACGACGTTTTGCAGGAGGCGTTTGTGAAAATCTTTCGCAACCTACATAAATTTCGAAAAGAATCTACCCTCGGCGCGTGGATCAAGACTATCGTAGTGCGTACCGCACTGAGTCGCATCAAACGCGAAAAGACAACGGAAGAACTGACGGATCAAGTAACAGAAGGATTGATCGATTGGGGCGATTTTATGCAAGCAGAGTATTTAGAAAAGGCAATTCAGTCGCTGCCAGCTGGCTATCGCGCTGTATTTGTAATGATTGAAGTAGAAGGCTACAGCCACAAAGAAGTGGCAGAAATGCTAAAGATTTCAGTAGGAACGAGTAAGTCGCAACTGTTTTATGCGAAGAAGAAGTTGCGGGGGATGTTGGCAAAGTATCGGTAACGCTGGAGGACAGACATTCTTGTCTGTCTATGTATAAAAAGCTCTAATTTGACAGACAAGAATGTCTGTCCTCCAAGATAAAACATGGAAAAAAATCGACACATATTAGAAAATGCTTTGCAAGAATTGCCGCAGCACGAACCGCCCGTATTCGTCTGGGATAGCATTGTGGAGCGACTGCAAGTGCAAAATGCAGTACAGCAGTTGCCTCAATACGAGCCGCCGACGGCTTTGTGGGATAGCATTACTGCCGATTTAGCGCAAGCGGAAAATGATGCCATTTTACAGGAAACCATCAGCGAGTTATCGACCTACGAACCACCCGCCTTGGTTTGGAACGAAATCGAACAGGAACTGCGTCCGCAAGCAAAAGTGGTACGGATGAAGTGGATGCGTTACGCAGCGGCGGCGGCGATGGTAGGATTGTTATTTGTAGCAGGTGTTTTTTACCAACAACGCGATCCAGTAGCCATTGTAAGTGTTGAAAAAACCACTGAAGTGCGTGATGTAGCAGCATTGGAAGCCGATTGGTACGATGATGAAGATGCGTTTACAACGATTTTAGCTTTTTGTAAGACACAGACATTTACGTGCGAAGAGCCATTGTTTATTGATTTAAAATCAGATCTGGAAGAACTGAATAGTGCGCGGGAAGAACTGGAAGAAGTGATGGGCGATTTCGGTCAGGATGCGAATTTAATGAAGCAACTGGCGCGGATTGAGCATCAGCGGTCAGATGTTTTAAAAGAAATGGTGAAACTAATATAAAAGAGGACAGAAGACAGACCATTGCATTGACAGATCACTTTGCTGTCAGACGCAAAATGTGCTGGTCTGTCTTCTGTCAGTCCCGAAAATTTCGGGACGATCTGTTTTCTGTCCTCTTATAATAAAAATATGAAAAGACAAATCAAAGATTATTTAATTGCCTTATTGCTGATGCTACCTATTATAGCACCAGCTCAACAGGTATTGCAAGTAGTCACCAAAAAGATTCAGAAAAATTTCCCTTATCGCGCGGGCTACGAAGTTAATGTGGAAGGGGAGCGTGCGGAAATGTACGTAGAAACTTGGGATAAAAACGAGATTCGCGTAGAGATGGATTTGATTGCGAAACATCCGGAGGAGGCAGTGGCAACGGAGGAGTTGAAGAAAATGAAATACGTCGCTGATCGCATTAAAAATAAAATTTATGTGCGGAATTATGTTGATGAAAATGATGGCAAACCGAGTTCGAGCATGAAGGCGCGCTATGTGATTTATGTGCCAGCGGATTGTCCCGTATATTTAAAAGACTATTTTGGAACCGTGAACGTGAGCGACTTGGCGAGTAAGTTGCGCGTGAAATCAGAATTCACTACGATTGGCTTGAAAAATGTGCAGGGCGATATGGATATCAAAACGCGTTTTGGAGATTTGGTAGGGGAGAAGTTAGATGGCATTATGCGCGTAGCGGGGCGACGGAGTAATATCACGTTGCGTGATTTAAAAGGCGAATATAATATCACGTCGCAATATGGAATCATTGAAATCTTTGCGGATGACCGCTTAATTGATTTAAACATTGACGCTGAAAAATCGGACGTCTTTTTCTACAATCCAAACGCTGATATTTACAGCTATAACCTCACCGCCAATCACGGACGCATCAAAACACCACGCGACATTAATTTCGCCAGCCTCGTCGATACCGAAACTTTACAGCAAGTCAAATTTAAACCTAACCGGGAATTTTATCCAAGTGTGACGATTACGGTTTCGTTTGGCGATATTCAGGTGGAGAAGGTGAAGGAATAATAAAGTTGGTAGTCGAAGAGTTGGTAGTTGGCAGTTGCCTTTTTTGATTAAAAATACGTTTCATACAAAAAGAGCGCATATCAAATACAGTGCGCGCGGACTATTTTTTCTAAATCTGTCGCTCACGACCTTCAACGATCCGTTGAATCAGTTCAATCCGTGGGCAATCATACCAGTTTGCGTCTTTTCTAAAAATAAGTCTCATAATACTCGACCACGCGTTCATCCACCATCACATCCCGCGGACGCAGTGGATTTTTCAAAACGATACCTTCTAATGTACGACAACGACTCAGTGCCACGTAAGTTTGTCCGTGTTCAAACGCACCACGTCCCATATCAATAATAACTTTATCGAAGGTTTTTCCTTGTGATTTGTGTACAGTTAGCGCCCATGCTAATTTGAGCGGATATTGCTTGAAGCTACCCATCGTTTCGGTTTCGATTTCGTCGGGTTTAGTCGGATGGGGACGGTATTTTTGAATTTCCCATTCCATTTTTTCTACTTCGATGTAGCGGCGTTTGCCATCTTCTTCAACCAATACGGTAATGTTATTTTCCTCCAGTTTTACGATCTTTCCAATTGTTCCATTGACAAATTTACGTTCGGGATCATTTTTGATAAACATCACCTGTGCGCTCAATTTCAAACTCAACAGCAGATCCGTCGGATAACGGCGTTCATCAAATTGACCATTGACGGTAGCAGTATAAGTCAAAGCAGGTAAAGGGATTTTTTCTAATGCGCCGCGATTGAGGCGATTTACGGTGGCGTTACGCGCTGATAAAGTAATATAGAAATCCTCCGATTGGAAATCTTCAATATAACGTTCATTCAAATCGGCTAAATCATCGTAGTCCATTCGATTTGTCCGCACACAATCCAAGAGACGAATGAAATGTCGCTGTTCTTGTCGATAGACACGGCGTAGTTCGAAGTTTTGCAAATTGAAATCCTCGCGCTGCATGATTTTCGCAGAGAAATAGTAGGGTGTTTCGTAATAAGTTTGAAACAGTCGTTTCTCCGCTTCCGACGAAACGACGGGCGGCAATTGAAATAAATCACCAAAAAAGACAACTTGCACGCCACCGAAAGGCGCGTAATTATCGCGATTGATTTGCAGAAAGGCGTCAATGTTATCCAACATATCAGCGCGAACCATGGAGATTTCATCAATCACTAAAACTTCCATGCGCTGATATAAACGGCGGTCGCGTCGCTTGCGAATATCGGCGCGTGTAATGGGTTTGATGGGAAAACCGAAAAAGGAATGAATCGTTTGTCCACCGACGTTGAGGGCGGCAATACCTGTTGGAGCAAGGACGACTACTTTGCGTTTGCAGGTCTGCTGAAAAAGGCGCAATAGCGTGGATTTACCCGTTCCAGCTTTACCCGTGATAAACATGGAAGCGCGGTGACGATCGAGTTGATCGAGGGCGTAGTTGAAGTCGTCGGAGAGTTGGAGTGGTTCGGTATTCAGCATGAAGCCAAAAGTAAAAAATGCTGATCAGTTTTCTACTATTTTTTTTAAAAACCCCCAAATCGTTGCCCATCTTGATTATTTCGTTGATATGGAATTTTAAGAAAATCCAAAGAAGAACCGGGCGCAACTTGTAACGTCATGGAATAAGTATTCCGTACGGGTTGGAAATTGAAAGAAAGTTGCCAGCAGTGCAGGTTGCGGCTTACGCCAAAATCGGGATAAGTGAGGCGTTTGTTTTTAAAATCATAACCAAAGTTACCGACGCGTACACTCCATTTTGGGGTGAGTTGTAGGTTACCATTCATACTCAATGAGTTGGTTTGAATCGTTAAAGTATCTTTTCCAGAAGGTAAGCGTTCTAAATTCAGGACTAAATTATGACTAAAAGTAAAACGATCAAATAAATCCAGCAGTCCATCATTGAGTGCGTTGGGATCTTGATTAGCTTCTTCTGAATCCGTTGCTGGACGGCGCTCCGCACCTCTCGGTTGTGGGCGCTCTTCGGGCAGTATGCCTCCAACGTCTGCACCTTTATCTAAAGTTAAGTCATCGGGATCGGTCTGATTACCCTCGCGTTCATCGCGACGTGTACGCGCTTGTTCAATACGGCGTTTGATCTCTGAGATACGAATCGTCGTTCCCAATCGCAGTGACGCATCTACAAAGCGTAAAATTTTACCCGTATCCTCAAAATAAAAACGATTGATCCGTGTCAGTGCGGTACCCGTTGAATTTTTTACGCCAGAATATGGATCAAAAGCCGCATTAAGCGTCAGCGTACTTAATCCTTTGAACAAACGAGTTGTTCCCGAAACGCTCGTTTCGCTAAAGCGTAAAGTATCTCGCGCAAAATTGTAATTACCGCGCACATAAACGTTATCAAATAGCTTTAATTTCTTATCCGTAGAATCCTTTTTTGACCAGTATTTGGCTTCAAAGATATTCGTAAAGGAATAACCAATCGACATCTGTTTGCCACTCGTTGGTGGACCACTATAAATATTGCCGTCGTAGAGCGAATAGCGTTTGAGTAGCGTATCTTGAGTGGTGGTGGGAATGTAACCGAAATAATCGTTTTGAGCAGGTGAGTAATCCGCTGCGTAGCCTGCAAATTCAGGTGAAGGATTGACGTAATTTGGCGTATAATTAAACGAAAAACTAGGTTTCAAAACGTGCCGAATCCCCTTTAGTTTATCGCCTTTAAAACGTAAGGTACCGAATAATTGCGTATTCAAACTGAGCGAAGTTGTAAACTGCCGAACGGGATTAAATCCCCACTGTGAAAGCGTATCTAAACTACCAAAACCGATAGTATCGCGCGTAACGATTGGCTCGCCCGTTGCGTCTTCTGTTGTATCGACGGAAATAACTGCCGCTGGATCAAACGTCAGCTCCTGTGACTTGAAATGCCACGTTTCTTCGTAGCGTACACTTGGGTTTAAGTTAAAATATTTTAAAACTTTGAAGGAGGTATTCATTTCTGCTCGGTGACGCGCTCCCACTTGCATGGCATCCAATGTTTCTTGCGAAAAGAAAGTCGTATCGGTCGTTACAAAGCGATTTTGAATCTCTCCCCGATAGGTCATATTGATGTTTTCATACCATTTCTTTTCTGGGTTATCTTTATCCTTGAAAATCTTAAATGGCTGAAAAGTTTGTACCTGAAAATTGACATTCGGTAAGCTAATTCGCACTTCACGCGTTCGTGTATTTTGCGAATGATTAAGTCCAATGGATAGATTATACGGTTTCCCAGGAAAGGTATGGGTGAAACTCAAATTAGAACTCAACTGATTCTGTAAAACAGACTGCGCGTCGTTCTGATTTACATTCTGGAAATTATTCCCTTGAATATTCACATTACCACCAATCCGAATTGCAGGATGGGCGCGATTGTCCTGATTTAAAGTAGTCCGTAGGAAAAAACTGGGATTGAAACTAATGTTTCCCAAACCATCTTCCGTCCGTCGTCGCGCATAGCCGACGGCTACATTTCCATTATATTTATACCGTTTCCGAAACTGCGTAGAAACGTTCAATCCCCATGTTCCTTTTAGATAAATATCGCCCGTAACGGAGAGATCGTAGTATTCATTAATTGGAAAATAATAACCTAAATTCCTTATGCCATAACCCCACTGATCCGAATATTCAAAATCGCGTGGAAAGATTAGTCCATGGCGTTGTTGACCTGGCGTATTGAGTGGAAAAAAACCAAAGGGCAACCACAGCGGCGTAGGAATACCCGCCAATTCGATATTAGATGGACCAACGACGACGACTTTGTCAGGAACGACTTTTTGCTTCCGCGAACGGATACCGTAGTGCGGTTGTGGATGATTGCAGGTAGTAAAAATAGCATCGGAGCTGTAAATGACGTTCTGAGAAGTGGTGTCCGTTTCCGTTGCTCCAACAAACTTTGATTTGCCTCCGCGAATAAACAAATCGCTTTGTTGAGTCGTCACATCGTAGATGATGCCTTTTTTATTTTTAAAATTAAACCGCAACTTGCCCGCTGTGAATTGCTGTTCGCCCTGCTTAAATTCAGGAATACCAAATTTACGCCCCGCTGCGTCCCGTGCAGCTTCTGCCGTCACCATATTATTACCGTAATCAAATTCTACGTAACCTGCCGTCATTACAATATCATCATACTCGATAGACGCATTACCAAAAAGATATATGGTTTTGTTTTTGATGTCATAAATCATCGAATCCCGCGCGGAATAAGTCAGCGGTTTGTCCAATGAATCCTTCGACATCTCAATCGCTGCGAAATCAGGCTGTCCTCCTAAACGCTGATTACCAAATGGATTTGCATTCCCTCCCAATGTATCAAGTGGTGGTATTGAATCTTGTCCGATCTGCTCGCGCAGTGTCTCCGACCTGCGCGTTTCACTTGGCAAAGTATCTTGTATCACCGTTTCCCCAATCGCTGAGTTGATCATCTCTTGCGTCGGCTGCTGCGCCCACAACGTAGCTACTGACAATGAAAACATGATGATATAAATGATTCGTTTCAAGCGATTTATTCTATTATATTTGTTTTAAGGTTAAGGGCTTTCATTAGATATGCACCTTGAATTTTAATTTTTCCTTTTATTACTATTGAGATAATGGCAAAGCAAATAAAACTTGACCACTGTATGCAGTGGACATTACTAATAACGTTATTTTTTAGCACTTTCGCTGTGCAGGCAAATGCGTTTAACCTATCATTCGCATCCTATCCCCCTTTGAAGGGGGGCAGGGGGGATGTTAAGTTAGTAACGTATCTCACAGATTACATCCCCCTATCCCCCTTCAAAGGGGGAATAAACGGCAAATTTAACCAACTCCCTGCGTTTATCAACTCCACTGCGTTAAATTATCAAATTAAAACGGTCGTCATTGATCCTGGTCACGGCGGACACGATAGCGGTTGTAATGGAGCACACTCTCAAGAAAAGCACGTTGCGTTGGATATTGCTAAAAAAATTGGTGCATCCATTCGTGCGCAATATCCCCAAATTAATGTGATTTTTACGCGTACTACAGATGTTTTTATACCGCTACACGAGCGCGCAAGGATTGCCAATCGCAACCAAGCAGATTTGTTTATTTCGGTACATTGTAATTACGTTGGGGTGAAAAAAGTATATGGAAGTGAAACTTACGTGATGGGATTGCATCGTGCGGATGATAATTTGGCAGTAGCCAAACGCGAAAATGCGGCAATTTATTTAGAAGATAATTATCAAAAAAATTACGATTATGATCCTGATTCACCCGCAGGACATATTATGTTGTCGATGTTTCAAAATGCCCATTTGGAGCAATCTATTTCCTTTGCAGAAAAGGTGGAATGGGAATTTGTAAACGCCGTAGGGCGCAAATCACGGGGCGTAAAACAAGCTGGTTTTTTAGTTCTACGCGAGACGACGATGCCGAGCGTGCTAATCGAAGCTGGGTTTTTAAGCAATAGTCAAGAAGAAGCCTATTTACGCACGCAGCGTGGTCAACAACAAATGGCAAGCGCTGTTTTTCGTGCGTTTGTAAACTATAAAAATGAGGTAGAAACGGGGAGTCAAGTTCCAGCCTCTGTCTATAATTCTTCGCCCGTTGCGGTGGTAAAGACTCCCGTGGAGAAAGTACAAGTTGCTCAACGTCAGCTTACTACAGCGATTTCAACATCGCCCGCAAGTTATCAACAGCCTAATGTGAATAACTCGGCGATAATTGCTAGTTCAACCGTTACTCATCCGCATCAGGCAGCACTACCTGCGCCGTCGGCGCATTATTCAACGGAAAATTTAGTCGCAAAAAGTGGAGATGATTTTATCAGCGCCACCATTGCAAACACATTACGCAGTAGTCCATCGACCACTCCGTCAACTATGATAAAAACGAATAATACAGCGGTAGAATTTGTGGTACAACTCGCGGCAAGTCCCACGCAGTTAAATATGGCGAACTGGCAGAATGTCGGCGCAAATGTAGAAATGGTTCAAGAAGATGGTTATTTCAAATATCAGGTAAGGCATTTTGATACATTCACTGAAGCGGAGTATGTGCGGAAGTATTTATATTCGCGAGGATTTAAGGATTGCTTTGTGAGTGCGTATCAAAGTGGAAAGAAAGTCGATGTGCGGGAGGCGCGACGAATGAAAACAAATTAATTTATGAAAATTAATAAGTACCAAGGCACATTCGAGGTGCTGGATACCTTCGCTATTAGGAGTAGAAACCAATTTTATCTTATTGGTAAACTTACCAAAGGACGAATAGAGGAAAACTGGTTTTTGAATATTCCTTTGAATGATAGTTTAGACCTTACTATTAGGGTTCATAAAATAGAAGCAGTTGAAATCGCATCAGATGATGATGAATACATTCTGCTCACTACAAATTGTGATGAAGAGGCAATAGATTTTTATTTAGCATTACGTATTGGCGGTGAATATTTGCCAGTTTCAATTGAAGGTTTAGATTAATATATAGCTAATCTCTACCGCAACGCTGGAAAATTATCCAAATCAATATTTCTAATCGCACCATTACAATTTTTCGCGACTTTCACTGACAGCGGCTGCGCTGGATCGTCTGCCATGTTTCCAATCCGTAAGTAAGTATAACAAGAATCGCGATTAGCGGCGTATTCAGTAGATAAATAGGAAACACCCGTTTTTTCATCCATATCCGATTCGCTGCCGAGGAAAAAATAAGGATTTAGCTCCGCAGTTCCTTTCTCCAATAGCGTTTCTTGCCCCGCTGTAATCAACTGTAATTCATAATCTACGGCGGTATAATTTACGCGTTTCATATCTAATTTAATGGTTAAATCATCGCGCGTAGCTTGTAAGGAAGTTGCTTCATTAAGCTTAGGAGAAGTTGGAAATTTAACCGCTTCGCGTCCATTGAGAATCATCTTATCGCCATGCAAAACCGCACTTTTTATGTCTTTTGCGCTTTTTAGTTCATTGATAAAGGCAGTGGAATACTGCGATAAATCGGTAGCCGTTACTTTTTCAGTAACTACTTCTTTGGTTGCTACTTGTTCAGATTGATTAGATTCTGCGGATTGGCAAGCGGATAAGAATGCGAATGCAAAAAGAAAGTAATATTGGATTTTCATGTTAAACAATTGAGATAAGATATAGGTATTTTTACGATTTAGCGCATCAAATATACACAAAAAAACAAAGGATCGAATACCACTATTGAGCATTCGATCCTTTACTGATTTTCAAACAAACCCGCTGACTATTCGCGCAAATCCTCTACGTAAACACCAGGGAATTTGCTTTCATCAAATTTGAAATAAGTATCCGCGAAAGTTGGATTAGGCGTTAACTTATTGATCTTCAAAGTGAAACGCGAGTTATCTTTGCTAAAAGCGATGATATTCACAATGTCGTTGGTCTTTTTATCTACTGCCAAACGTAACTTGGCGTATTCTGAATCTTTATCAATGGGCTTAAACTCAATCTCCTGTACTAACTTGCCACCTTTCGCATACTGATTGGTTAACGCATAAACATAGTCGCCCTTTTCATAAATCCGCAAAATATCGCGCGGACTCAAAATACCCGCTTCCTCGGCTTCTTCTTCCGACGGAATATCATTGATTTGTACCTCGTTGTTGTTTTTAAGATGTAAATAAATGGCGTTGCCGTCGTTGTAAATTGATTGTGTTTCTAAATCCAAACGGTACTTGTCGCCTTTCTGTACTAACTTGCCTTGCTGCACTTCCTTCATTTCATCAGGTATCTCTAAGGTCAACGAAAAATCAGCGGACATGCTTTTGAAACTTTCGTAGCGCGTACGCAATTTTTCTAAAATCGCAGTAGCTTGTGGATCAGAATCCTTCGCGGTAGAGAAGGTATTCTCTTGCGCAAAAGTGGTAAAGCTAATGCTTACAAAAGCGAATAACAGAAATATATTTTTCATAGAAAAAAATGTTTGATAGTTTGATTGTCGAATTGTTACTCCTAGAACGGCAAAGATGCGTTAAGAATTGAAAAAGAAACATTAAGGCAAGGTTAAAGTTGTACAGTTGATTCATGACGTTTTGTTATTTTCGTGATAAAAACACGAATAAAATGCCCAACTTCACTACGCATCCCGTTTTCGTTCTTGCTATTCTAATCGCGATCATTGCCATTTCCGAATGGCTCGCCGAACGTCCCTTGTTTAAACGACTCGGTACAGCTTTGCTCGTGATAATCTTGGGCGCAGTTGCCGCAAATATCGGTTTGATTCCAACGGCTTCGAATGCCATTCCGCTTTATGATTCGATTTTTACCTACGTTGCACCGCTGTCGATTTTTTATGTCTTATTACAAGTCAATTTAAAGAGTTTGCGACAAGCGGGTATGCCGATGTTGATTATCTTTTTGGTCGGTTCATTTGCGACGGCGATTGGGGTGATTGTGGCAAATTATTTGGTATTGGACGAACAACTATTAGGCGAATTACGTGGACCTTTGGCAGGAATGTTTACGGGGACATATACAGGCGGTAGTGTGAATTTTAATGCCGTCGCGCTACATTACGAAGTACAAAAAGAAGGGAATATTTACGCCGCAGCAGTGGCAGTAGATAATATTTTTACGACCGTTTATATGTTGCTCTGTTTAGCGATTCCGCTGTGGTTACAAAATTGGAAACCGCGTAGCTTAACCAAAAGTAATGTTACTTCTACCGCTGTTGAAACCTCACCAGATGCCGCCGCTACTATGACTTTATCAGGGCTGAGTTGGTTAGCTGCAATTGGACTTTTTGCACTATTCTTTTCTATTCAACTTGCTGAATGGCTAGACGGATTTGGCTGGCACGTTGCGCCGATTTTGATTATTACGACTTTAGCGTTGCTACTGGCGCAAATACCGAAAATTGCGAATTTAGGCGGGAGCCAATTGATTGGGATGTTGATGATTTATCTCTTTTTGGTGGTTATTGGCGCATTTTGTGAATTGAGTGCGGTCAGTACAATGGGGGCAGTAGCGATAAATTTGTTCTTTTTTATCATCATTTTAGTCAGTATCCACGCGCTGATTATATTTGGAATTGGCGGATTGCTGGGCTATGATTGGTATTTAATTTCTATTGCTTCGCAAGCGAATGTGGGCGGCTCGACGACCGCTTTGGCATTGGCAAAAACCTTTGGGCGCAATGAATTAGTGATTCCTGGTTTCTTAGTAGGAGCGTTGGGAAATGCGGTAGGGACTTATTTAGGATTTGCGGTCGCTGCGTTTTTGAGTAGTTGATTATTTCAAAGCCAATCGTAACATACGCACCCACAGACTCCAGCTAGTCTTTTTCTTTTGTTCCGAAAATTGATTTTCGATTTTATCAAAACAATCTTCCAAGAGCGCGTCGTGTAAACTTCTTATAGCTAGCAGCCATTGGATGCTTCCCCAAAGATTGGTACGCATCGCAATGGTATGTTTTATTTCGGTAGCAGTATCATTTATTGCTTTTAATTCAAATTTATGGCTACCCAAAAAGCCATTGGGTTTGCTGAATTCAAATTCAATGCTACCATCGTCCGCCATGCTTGAAATCGTATAACGAACTGGTCCATGCCCGCCTTTTGAGCCAATTTTCAATCCATCTTTGAACTGCATTTTAGGCCATTGCTCTTTTGGCCACACGCGATCTTCTTTGGAAGCGAGCGTATGGATTAATGGTAAAATATTGGAAACGGGCGCAGGAATGACGCGTTGATGAATATTGATCACGTTCATAATGCAGGGTTTGGATGATAGGCTTGTTTCATCATCGCCTTGACCACTAAGCGGTGGAAAGGGGCAATGATTTTCATATAAATTCGACCTAAGGTGTTATTAAATTCTACAAGAGTAGTCACTTCGATATTGAAGTTTTGCGCTTGATTATTCAAAATGCTTACTCTAAAATTAAGATGGCTATCATCTGCACCTAGAATCACTTCATTATCTAAAATCTGGTAAATTTTGAAAAAACCAACGTGATTACCTACCTCAAATGTATCGTCCTGAGTCACGGGATAATCCGTTTTTAATCCGACTAAACGGACTAAAGTATTCCGAATATAAAACAAAGTTTTTACCCAATTCGGAGCAGTAGCAAAGATAAAATGGGCAATTTCAGCTAGACTATTTTTATGATTAGTCGTCGCGAACGTATCGATAAAATCGAGTCGAGGCAGCGCATTTTTTATCCCTTCGGTGGTTGGTGGTGGAACTTCTTTTACCATTAGAATTATTTTAGTGCAAATGTACTAATTTCTTTGGTTTAGTACAAATGCACTAGTCGAGTTTTGAACCAAGTTTATCGAATCAACCGCCGAATTGCTACTAAATGTGCAAATATCACCAACGGTACAACTACTGAAGGCAACCATACAAATGGAAAGTGAAAAATAGCAATATTAGGCTGATCTAAGCCAAATTGTTGGAAAGGAGAAGGCGCGGAAAGAATTGCATGAATCACAATATTCAGTACAAGTAGTAAACTCAATACATTCCAAATCAATAAGCTACGCCGTGACATCGTCTTTTTTACAAACATGAAATAATAGACTACAGGAGCAGTTAGACCTGCTAAAATATCCCAGTTACGTCCTGCAAAAGTCATGATTTCGGGAATCGCTTTTTCTATGAATAAGCCATACAAAACTAACTCTACGGGAATTCGAATGGTATGTAAAATTGTTAACTGCGCGAGCGAAAATCGGTCAATAATCTGTTGTCCTTTTTGCGAAAGCAAGAAGTAGAGCATCACGAATAAGGTGGGAACAAATAATAATGGAAATCGAGGTGGAATGGCTGTAAAGTTTTGATAAAAGCCGCTCGATACTAAACCTACTTGAAAAAGCATCCAGAGCAATAAACTCCACCAGAATATAGCAGGAAAGCGATAGCAGCGACTGAATAGATAAACAGTAAGTGCAGTAATCAATACAAAACTAACGGATAAATACATTGGAACAGCAAGCATAGCTGGAAAGATTTGGTGAATAATTATTGTCCTCCAAAATTAGGTACTTGCTGACACTAAAAACTTGCCCTATGCTAAGAAATGCCTTCTTCCGCTAATTTTCTACGAATCCGACTCAGTGAAGTATCGGTAATGCCAAGATAAGTAGCAATATGCTTGAGCGGCGCAAATTGAATGACTTCAGGATGGTTTTTTAATAATTTCAAATAACGCGTTTGGGCGGAATCGACAATCATGCTGACATTGCGCTCTTTTAAGGCAAAATAATCATTGACTAAATGACCTCGCGCCGAAGTTTGATAAGGAATAATATTTTGAAAGAGTGGCTGAAAACGTGTAAAACTCATCTCCCAAGCGGTGACTTCACTCAGTGCTTGAATATTCTCCTGACTTGGCATGCGACCTAGAAACGAAGGCGCTTGTAATGCCATTTGCCCGTGTGTATAAAACTCCGTCGTTACTTCTTCACCCGCCTGATTGACCACAAACGCCCGCATGACACCCGTTTCTACAAACCAATATTTATCAGCGATTGCGCCTTCCTGTAGGAGATAATCATGCTTTTGAAAAGTGACTTTCTTGAAATTATTAACGACCTGCTCGATCTGCTCGGGACGCATTTCATTTTGGGAGAAGATTTGGGTAAGGAATGGTTTTTTTGTCATATTGATAGAATGATTTAGCTTTTTCTGGCTTATCTTTAACACAAAGATAGCTCATTTAAAAATTTGCAAAAATGAATATGCCTACTTCTACTCGCCTCCATTCCTTAGATGTTTTCCGTGGCATCACGATGTTCTTGTTAATGGCGGAAGCGGCAATGGTTTATCAAGCATTGACCAATTATTTTCCCGATGGATTTGGGCATAGCATTGTACAACAATTTCATCATCATCCGTGGAATGGCTTACGCTTTTGGGATTTGATTCAACCTTTTTTCATGTTTATTGTCGGTGTAGCGATGCCGTTTTCACTGCGCAGTCGGCTCAAGCGGGGTGATAGTTGGAACGATGCTTTTCGGCATATTTTGTATCGCTGTATGATGCTATTTTTATTTGGTGTGGGCTTACATTGCGTGTATAGCGGTCGGATCGTTTGGGAACTGTGGAATGTGCTGACGCAGTTGTCCTTTACGATTTTATTGACTTTTCTGATTTTACATCTTTCGTGGAAAAAGCAATTAGCCGTTTCCATTTTTTGCTTGCTGCTAACTGAAATCTTGTATCGACTTTACGATCCTGCTACGCCATTCGTGAAAGACGCCAACTTTGGTTCGTGGATGGATTTATTATTAATGAGTAAAATTGACGATGGCGGCGGCTGGGTGACGATTAACTGTCTGCCGACTGCGGCGCATACCATTTGGGGAGCGATTTGTGGAAAATTATTATTGAGTCAGCACTCTGCCAGCAATAAATTGAAGTGGCTCATCATTGGCGGTGTTATCGCTCTGGTGCTAGGTTATGGTTTAGATTTAGCAGAAATTACGCCGATTATTAAACGCATTGCAACCTCTTCTTTTGCTTTAGCCAGTGGCGGCTGGGCATTATTGACCTTAGCTTTTTTATATTGGTTTGTAGATATTAAAGGTTATCAGCGATGGACGCCTTTCTTTGCGATTGTTGGGATGAATTCCATTTTTATCTACCTGTTTGGTGAAACGATTGGCGTGCAATGGCTGGGCGGTTTTGGAAAGGTTTTTTCTTATAGCATCTTTGGCGCATTAGGCGTGAGCGAATTAGGTCTGGCAGTGATTAATGGCTTTTTTGTGTTGGGAATGATGTGGGGGTTGTGCTATTTTTTGTATCGGAAGGGGATATTTTTTAGGGTTTGACAAAAAAGCTTATTGAGATTTCTCAAACAAAATATCACTAGCAAACTGGCTATCTACTAAACCGATACTATTAATATTTGACTTCAAACCGAAGGCGGTAATTAATGTTAGAAAAATCTGCTTTTTTGTTTGGGTGGTTTCGCGGAAGATTTGCTTTTTATCACGTAGTTTTTGAGCGTAAGCTTTTGAAATAGTAAAGACTCCGTCGTAAAATTTAATTTCAATGATATTAATAGTACGATCGTCACGGTCGATGAGCAAATCAATTTGTGTACCTTGATTTTGGTCATCCCCTTTTTTATGAAAGGAGGAAATTCTAGTGTACATTCCAGCAATTCCTAATGCTTTTTTTATCTGATCAGCATGTTTTAAACAAACATTCTCAAAGGCATAGCCGCACCATATTTTATAGGCTTGCCCCCGACTCAAACTTTGCCACACGCCTTGTGTTTCGGTTAAATTAGGTTTGATAAATCGCAAATAAAATATGGAATATTCATCCGTCAAACGATATAATTTACCTTTTTTCTTCTTACCAAAAGCAGTATAGGCAGTGATAAATCCTGATTCTTCTAACTCGATTAGAACGCGAGTTATCCGACCGCTTTCTGATAATTTTGCAGCTTGTATCAAATCAGAACGAGTTAGTCCATTTGGTTTGGCAGCTAAGGTTCTGATGATAATGGTATGGTATTCTGCTTGTTTAAAAAGAGCAGGGTAGAGACTGAGAAATTCATCTCGTAATAAGCCATTTTCGCTAAAACAAATGCGATCAATATTTTGGGTGGCACTTGTTCCGCCTTCAATTTCTTTTAAATAGTGAGGAATGCCGCCCATTGCCATGTAGAGTTGTAATAGTTGGTAGCGTTCCAAGTGTATTCCTCGGTGAGCGAGGTATTGTTCTGTTTCTGCTAAAGTGAATGGTTTCAAACGAATGCGTCGGGTAACGCGATTGTGTAAGCCACCTGTATTACGTAGAATCTTTTGGATCATCCATGATGCCGCCGAACCGCAAATTACGACCACAATATTTTGCTTGACTGCCCAAGAGTTCCAAAAATAACTCAATCCTTTTAAGAAGCCTGACTTATGCGTTGCCATCCATGGTACTTCATCAAAAAAGACGACTGGCTTTTTAGGTGTTTCTAGTTGCTCTAAAAAATCAATCAAAATAAAAAAAGCGTCTAGCCAGTCCTTTGGCGGTGGAATGATAGTTTTCGCGCCCGAAAATTTACGTAATTGATTGGCAAAATTCCGCAGTTGTTCTTTTCCTGTTGCATCTTGTAAACCAGAAATTTCAAAGACAATTTGCTCGGAATAAACGGTACGGATTAGGTAAGTTTTACCTACTCGTCGTCTGCCGATAACGGAGATCATTTCTGCTTCTTGCGATTGCAATGCCTTCTCTAAAATTGCCTTTTCCGATGTTCTCCCAACAACTATTTCTTTCATTTTTCATATTTTCAGTATTGCCGAAATAATTAATTCAACACTTAAGATTTAGAATTAGCCCGCCCCGTAGAATTACGGGGACGATTTTTTCTATGTTTTTCAAACAGTACAACAACTTAGCGAAGCGATCTCACAGCTTGCTCCGCAGCATTGCG
>JBGCES010000040.1:0-4101 GCA_045106545.1 Saprospiraceae bacterium | reverse complement strand
TGGATCTATCCGACCACGATTTTGCTTTTTTGGAAGTAGATGTATTGCCGATTGGCGAGGATACAGACTTAGAAGCCATTGTAAAATTCTTTTTCAACGAATGCCCGCTGCAACTTACGTTAAATAACGAAACCGATGATTTTAATTCTACCGTAAATAGAAAAGCGGAACGCATCGTTGCTGCTAACGCCATTGGCGTAAATGCGAATGTCACCTACGAAGCTGCTACCGAAATTCACTTACAAGCAGGTTTTTCTGTCGCTGCTAGCGCGGAATTTACCGCTACTATCAGCGATTGCGAAAATGCAATGCCCACGATCCACAATGATCTAGTTGAAACCCGAACCGACGATCCACAAAACGACTTCCAACCACTCCATACCACTAGCTTTAAATTCAATGTTTTTCCTAATCCAACCACCACGGATACCCAAATTCTAATCCAACTACCCAGCTCGACCAACCTTAATATTTCTCTATTTGCTCAAAGCGGAAAACTATTACAACAACTATTACCAAGTCAAGAAAAAAACGCAGGCGCATTTCATTTAAATATCCCAATCGCCCAGCTACCGATTGGGATGAATTACGTCGTTTTGCAAACCGAGGAGGAGCGGATCGTGCGTAAGGTGATTCGCGTGCAGTAGTCTGGTAGTTAAGGCTTTAGCGTTTCCTGTCAGCGTCCTTTAGGACGAACAATACACAACACACAATAACGCCATAAATGGCTGTGACCTGAACGGCTAAAGCCGTAACTACCAATATTATTTTCTTTCCCCACCGATGGCATCGGCGGTTATTCATAGTTAAATCGCTTCACGATTATCCGAATTAAGTACCCATTTTTTATAGCAGACACATTTCCAAAACCATTTTTAAAGTCCTAAATTATGTTTTCCAAAGCAATAAAAAAGAATGACTTTCGCCTGCTCCAAAACCCACGTTTACTAAACTTTAAAAGTTTAGTAAACGTACTCGGCTGGAATAATATGCTAAATCTCAAAGATTTAGTAAATTTCATACTATTCGTAGATTTCATCCCTTTGTTTATTCCGTATTTTAGATTTACTAAATTTCAAAAATTTAGCAAATCTGCGCTTGTTCAACCCAAAACCCAAAACTCAAAACCCAAAACACTTCTATACGCTCGCGCAGCGCCTCCGACCTGTGCGTTTGCTTTTATCGCACTTTTCCTACTACCACTCACTACCTCCTTTGCCCAAAACGTCACTAAACTCAATCCGGACTTCACCAAAGAAGTCTTCCTCTTCCGCGACCAAGTCAGCCCCGATGGACAGCACATCGTTTTTATTTCCGACCGTGAAACTAAGGGCGTACGCGAACTATTTAGCGTACCGATTGATGGCGGCGAGCCGATCAAATTAAACCCCGATTTTCCCGATACGAATCGGGACGTAGTGGACTTTAGAATTAGCAAAGATTTTAACTTCGTAGTCTATCGTGCAGATCAAGACACGGATGATGTTTTTGAATTATATTCTACGTCAATCACAGGTGGTTTTGCTGCTAAAATCAGTGGAGACTTCCCTGATAATAATCGGGATGTAGATTTAGATTATCAAATTAGCCCCAGTAATTTCCGCGTGGTTTATCGGGCGGATCAGGAAGTCGATGAAGTATTTGAAATCTTCTCCGCATCTATTTTTCCCGATACGTTATTTAATGCTAATGTTAAACTTAACCCTGATTTCCCCGACGATGACCGCGATGTCCGCCAATTTGGTTTCCGTATTTGTCCCAATAGTCAGCGCGTACTCTATAACGCGGATCAGGAAACGGATGAAGTGCGGGAATTATTTAGCGTTCCACTGTTCGGTGGCCCAGCGGTGAAGCTTAATCCCGAATTTACGGGCGACCAATTTGAAATTAATATCGGATCGGAAAGAATCAGTCCCGATGGCGCAAACGTTGCCTTTCAAATTCGCTCACCGAATAATCAACTCGACTTATTCAGCGTCCCGATTTCGGGGGGCGCTGCCGTCCAACTCAATCCCGTTTTTACCGAAAATAATCGCTCTGTTCAGAGCCGCTTCCAGTTCACACCTGATGGCAGTCGCATCGTTTATCTTTCCGATCAGGAGACCAATGATGTACTGGAAATATTCAGTGTTCCAACGACGGGCGGTGCTTCCATTAAATTAAACCCCGATTTTCCTGATAATAATCGTGATGTAGATTTCTTTAGTATTCGTATCAGCCCCAATAGTGATCGGGTGCTCTATCTTGCCGATCAGGACATCGATCAAGTATTTGAGTTATTTTCCGCCCCCCTCGATCAGGCGGGCGCAGCCATTAAATTGAATCCCGATTTATCGGGTAATCGCGATGTTACTTCTAGCGGACTAACGATTGATCCAACGGGTACGTTAGTCGCCTATCTCGCCGATCAGGAGACGAATGACGTTGATGAGTTATTTGTGACTGCGCTCAATGGTTCTTTTGCACCCTTCAAAATTAATCCCGACTTTCCCGATAATAATCGCGACGTAGCGAGTAATGGCATTCAGTTTAGTTCCGATGGTAGCAAATTGACCTACGTATCGGACGAAAGGATTGACGGATTAGATGAACTTTATGTAGTCACGCTGTCGGAAACGCTGGGTGATTTTTCTACCATAAAATTAAATCCTGATGTGTCGGATACGGGGCAAGATATACTCGGTGGAACGGTACAATTTACACCTGATGGCAGCCATGTAGGTTACAAACAGCGGCTAGGTTTTAACGAGGAAGAAGATGAAGATTTTAACGGTTTATTTACGGTAGCCGCTACGGGCGGAATGGTGAATCGCATCAACGAAGATGTTTTTAGAGATGTTTCTGACCGTGAATTAAGTCCTGACGGTAGCCATGTGGTTTACATTGCTAATCAGAAAAACGAAAATCGGCGCGACCTGTTTAGTGTTCCGATTGGTGGCGGAACGCCCGTTAAACTTAATCCAAATAATACGGAAGTTTTTTTTGCTTTTTTAACGTTCAGCCCCGATGGTAGTCGCGTAATTTTTCGGGCCGAAAATGTAAATGATGAAATTAATGCACTGTACAGTGTTCCGATTGGCGGCGGCACTGCCATCCAACTCAACCCTGATTTTGCCGACGATGCACGTCGTTTTTTTGGATTTGAGGTTAGCCCGGACGGCAGCCATGTCGTCTATCGTGCCGATCAGGATATTAATGATGCCATCGAGCTTTTTAGCGTACCCATTGACGGCGGCACGGCGGTAAAACTACATCCTGATTTGCCAAGTAATCGGGATGTAGGTAGTATAAAAATCACACCCGACGGTAGCCGTGTTGTCTTTCGGGCTGATATAGACGCATTTGGTCGCGACGAATTATATAGCGTCCCCATTACGGGTGGAACACTAACCCGTTTGGATGCCAATTTTCCTACGGGGGGTGATGTATTGAGCCAGTTTGAATTGAGTCCCGATGGTAGTCAAGTACTTTACATTTGCGATTGTGAATTGAACCTCGCCTTTGAATTATTCATCATTCCTGTTACAGGCGGCACTCCGCTCAAACTGAACCCTGATTTTACGGATCGCGACCAAGATGTGCGTAGTGGCACGCCGCAGTTTAGCCCCGATGGTAGTCGCGTGATTTATGCAGCGGATGTAACGGATCGCATTTTTGAATTGTTTAGTGTAGCTGCCACGGGCGGGACAGTAACCAAATTGCATCCCGATATTACTGAGTTCGCACGTGACGTAGATCCATTTACAGCACAAATCAGTCCCGATGGCAGTCGCGTGATTTTCTTGGCAAATTTGGCAGAAACGGCGGCAGCGGAGCTGTACAGTGTCCCTATTGCTGGTGGAACGCTCACCAAACTGAATCCCAGCTTTGCGGACAATTCACGCGAAGTGCAGGATTTTGGTATTCGTATCAGTCCGAATAGCAGCCACGTCGTTTATACCGCCGACCAAGAAACGGATGATGTTTTTGAATTATTTAGCGTTCCGCTCACGGGCGGTACTTCCGTAAAACTCAATCCTACCTTGGCGGCTAATCGCTCTCTTAATGGCGGATTGGTGCAAATTAGTCCCAACGGCGAGCAAGTCATTTATATTTCTGACC
>JBGCES010000004.1:0-7979 GCA_045106545.1 Saprospiraceae bacterium | reverse complement strand
GACCACTCGTCGTAATGGGAACGGTATGTGGAGCAGCAGCGGGACCAGCTTGGGTAAACGTGGTAACATGGGTAGTATTTTGTGTTGCTGTCACGGACTCGGTCGTAAATGGCTCATCCGAGATAAATACATAATAGTCCGATACGAAATTCTGACAGAAATCGGTACGTCCCCAAATTTCAATTTCTGACAAGTTCTAAACTGCTCCCAAATCAGCTGTCCAATAGGAGTCAAAACCCCAATTGGTACCTGCTACGGAAAAATCGACGTACCAATCTCCGCCTGTGTTGACATCATTAGCAAGGTCGGCAGTAGCAGTACCTGGGGTAGAAGATTGAGAAACGGTAGCGTTGAGTGCGAGATTCTGACCAGAGCCACCAGCATTGGGATCGCAAGGTAGGTTTAAATCAATGTTGCCATCGGCAGTGTTGCCACAGCTAACGGCAGTTGTTGTTCCAGAAAGGATGAAGTCATTACAGTTTTGGGCAAAAAAGACATAGGGAGTCCATAGCAGTAGGATTACCCACAGCGGTTTACGAATATTCATAGTTTTTGTAAGTCGGCAACTAGAGTAGTTGGAAGCGAATAGCTGTTTCAAATAAGACCGAACTGTTAGCATATCAATAAGCTGATTGCCATCAATAGTGTCTGTATTGATAAATAAAAATAAAAGGGAGGAGGGGAGGAAATTAGACTATTATTCCAATAAACGCTAATTGAGTAAGTAAAATGGTTAAAAATAAACGTTCTTTGAAAATTCCGTAGTCAGCCATAAAATGGCTTAAAAAAGCGATTGCAGGGGAGCGTTAAGAATATTTTTGATTGACTTATTTACGGTATTGTCAAAGAATCAAAACTAATAAAGGATGGGAGGATAGGTTTACAAAAAATAGAGGGAAAGAGGGTAGGAGCAGAAAAACTTAGATTTTTTTGAAAAAACTTGTTTATCTGCTGTTCAAATATATAAAAAACTTACGAAGGAAAAATATTTGCATAGAAATATATAGAAGAATGGATAGATTTTCCTTTATAACAAAGGAGGAATGCGAAATCAAAGATCGTATTTTAAAAAATAATATAAAACAATACACATTTGTTGTTTTTTTACATACATTTTTGACAATGCTGGTACTATTTTTGTAGGTAGAGAAATAAATCATGATTTGTCGATATGATTGTTAAGTTTAATTAACACTCGAATCGAATTCTTTTCTCGCTATTCTACCAGCTAAACTAGTATCAAAACCACCCCGATTTTTTCAGGTCATTTTTTTGCACAACAATTTTCTGCCTACTATTATCCTGAATGATTATTGAATCAGTATATTTATTGTTCTATAACAATCAGAATTAGATTTTACTAAAGGAAAATCACATTTTTGCATTTGAAAAGTCTATTTTTTTAAGCAAAATTACGTGGAATCATTTATCTTTAGGTCAGTTCCTTTTTCTTAAAAAAGGCAAACAAACAACTTTTGAGAAACGCAGCTTTTGTATTAACAAATTTTATCCCTACACTAGCTTGTCATAAAAAATTTATCATAGTTTAATTATTGAACTGTTTATTTGTTTAAACTTCGACTTTAGCATCGGCATCTTTCAATTATTTAAACTTATCAACTTTTGACAGCAATACTTTGAGAAGGCTTTCTGCGATAAATTTTAAGGTCGCGCTCGCCAAATTTCAATTTTCCACTAGCAAATTAAGTTCTACAAACTGCGTTGCCACCATTCTTTAAAAAAGAGAAAACAATGTTTACATTTGGTATGGTGGTAATTTTGACTGCATTAATGTTGAGTCTAGTCATGGCTCAACCACCGCAACAAAAATACCACGGCAACGAAAAAAAATCTATCTTTCGACGCGATCCCGCGTCGAATCGTTTATTAATTCATCCTAAATCTGTCGGTGAACGCTTACTGCGTTTAACGCTAAGGCAGAATCAAAAGATCGTACTTAGCGACGATCTTTCGCAGATTTCTGCGGATGCTGTTTATGGTCTGGATTTGAGTCAACTCAACAAAGGGAAGTACATCGTTGAGTTAATTACGGCTAAAAAAGAAAATATTCAAGAAGAGATTTTGGTAGATTAATTTACCACGTTGTATGAAATAAAAAACGGCTTAGGTTGCAATAACCTAAGCCGTTTTTTAATATACTTCTAAGTGGATATTTCTAGCTTAAATATCTTCACCAGGAGGCGTGATTTCTGGTACTTCTCGATTTGGAATCGTATCTGAAGCGGGCTGACCATTTTTAACGACATCCGAAGGTCGCGGTCCAATTAGGCGTTCTACATCCGACTTCAATAGTACTTCGTTTTCCAATAACTGGTTAGCCAAAATTTCTAATTCTTCCCGTTTTTCAGTTAATAACTCTTGCGCTCGTTTATACTGCGAATCCAATAACTTCCGTACTTCTTCGTCGATCATACTTGCCGTATCATCAGAGTAAGGTTTGCTGAATTGATCTTGCATGCCGTAGAAAGAAACCTGACCTACCTTCTCATGCATTCCGAATACGGAAATCATACTGTATCCCATTTTGGTTACTTGATCCAAGTCACTTTGCGCCCCCGTTGAGATTTTATTAAAAATAATTTTCTCTGCGGCACGACCACCAAAAGTCATACACATTCTATCCAGTAAGGCTTCTGTACGAGTGATGTATTCTTCTTTAGGCAGATACTGGGCATAACCCAATGTTCCGACTCCCCGTGGCACAATCGTTACTTTTACGAGTGGTGACGCGTGTGGTAAGAACCAACCACAGACTGCGTGACCTGCTTCGTGATAAGCAATGATCTTTTTCTCTTCGGGAGAGATCAATTTATTTTTCTTTTCTAAACCACCGATTACCCGATCCAATGCAAAGTTGAAATCAGACATATCGACTGCCTTCTTGTTGCGTCTCGCTGCGATTAATGCTGCTTCGTTACAAACATTCGCAATATCTGCACCTGCAAAACCTGGAGTCATTTCTGCCAAGTTATAGGCATCCATATCTGGTCCAGTCTTAATATTTTTCAAGTGTACTTTAAAGATCGCTTCCCGACCTTTCAAGTCTGGACGATCAATTCCAATTTGACGGTCAAAACGACCAGGACGCATCAAAGCCGAATCTAGTACATCAGGACGGTTGGTTGCCGCCATCATAATCACCCCTTTATCGGTACTAAAACCATCCATTTCAACCAGCAGCTGGTTCAATGTATTCTCACGTTCGTCGTTTCCACCTTGCATTCCGTTGCGTCCCCGTGCCCGACCAATAGCGTCAATTTCATCAATAAATACGATACAAGGTGCTTTTTCCCGTGCTTGTTTGAATAAGTCACGTACCCGCGATGCACCTACACCTACGAACATCTCTACGAAATCAGAACCTGAAATCGAGAAGAACGGTACACCTGCTTCACCCGCTACGGCTTTCGCCAAAAGGGTTTTACCCGTACCTGGAGGGCCGACTAGCAATACTCCTTTTGGAATTTTACCACCTAGCGCTGTATATTTCTTGGGATTTTTTAAGAAATCCACCACTTCCATAACTTCTTCCTTCGCTTCATCCAAACCCGCTACATCCTGAAAAGTGACGTTTACTTTTGTATTTTGGTCAAAAAGCGTTGCTTTCGATTTACCAATATTAAATATCTGCGCACCTGGACCACCTGCACCACCACTTACTCGGCGCATGATGAAAATCCAAATGGCTACGATAATAATAATGGGTAATACCCAACTTAAAATTGGCGCAAGCCAGTTCTGCTGCGTTTCATAAATTACATTGATTCGCTGATCGAGCGGAATATCATTAGAATCTTGCAACGCTTCTAGTTTTTCATCAAAACGTTCTACTGAACCAATTTCAAAACTATAATGCGGGCGTGCACCTGCGAAGTTACCCGAAGCAGCATCATCATACTTACCTAATTCGTCTGATTTGATGTAAACCCGCGCTATGCGTTCGTTAACAACGACCAATTTATCAACATCTTGCTGGACAACCATTTCTGAGAAACGGTTCCATTGCAACGGCTCGCTATCCGTAACGGAGAGTTGATAAAAATTTAAGCCAATGATAAAAAGGGCAATAATTCCATAAATCCAGTACGAACTGAACTTATTACCGCCGTTTTTTTCCTGATTATCTTTATTTTCGTTTTCCATTAAAATTCGTTTTCTGACTAGCGAAGCGTTATTGAATCATTCGCCTTATTCACTACTCATTGCTCGACGACTGAACAGCCGCTAGGTTAAAGTTTACAAGTGATCATTAATAATCCAGCTTCGTGGATGATATTACTGCTAAAACAACGTCTGTTTGCGCCGTTCGTTGAGAGAATTGGACAAAAAAACGATTTTCATCTATAAAAAGCGGATAAAATGCCAAAGAATTGACAGAAGAGCAGACAATAGTATAAAATATAATATTTCTACAAAGAGAACGTAGAAAACTTTTATAGATTATTTACTACAGCGTCGCATACTCCGTAATTTTTGCATCACTCCATAATTCTTCTAATTGATAAAATTCACGCGCTGTTTTATGAAAAACGTGAATAGCAACAGTGAAGTAATCAAGACAGATCCACTGCGCAGCTTTTTCTCCTTCTACGTGTGATGCATATTGCCCTGCTTCATATTTTAGTCGTTTCTGAATGTTATCCGCAATCGCTTTTACTTGCGTATTGGAGTCTCCCTCACAAACGATAAAAAAATCTGTTGGAGCATCAGGTAATTTACCCATATCCAGTTTCTGAATATTTTTACCTTTGATGTCTTGAATGCTGTCAATGATTAATTCATTTAAAGCTTCGGGAGTTATGGGTTTGTCTAAAATTGCACTTTGTGTATTCAAAAAAATCTCCTGTTTTGAGTGAAGAATGAAAAGTGATAGTTTAATGGTCAAATGGTTTAATTATTACATAAACATTTTTACCACCTCACTTCATTCATTAAATTTTATTGATGATGATAAGTGAAACGAACTAAATAACTTATACCATTATACTCGTTCTTTTCCAGTCTAAAGTACCCGAAAAAATAAGTCCGTAGCCAAACTATGCACTGATTTTTTGAATCCTTTAGACAGAATACTTAGCGAAGCGTTCTCTCGACCGAAGGAAGAAAATAACTTCGTATTCTGACACAACTTATTTAATTCGTTTCACTGAAGAAAACTGCTTTATCATTTTTATTATTGAGTCATTATTGTCGGAAATGATTATCATCAAACCATTTGACAATCTCAATCTTCTATCTTATGTCTGTTACCAACACACTTTTTATTGGTAAGAATTTTATTCAATTTCCTGAATTGGCATCTACCAATGCAGCTGCCCAAGAATTACTTACAACAACTAAACCAAGCGAAGGAACTGTCATAACGGCAGTACGCCAAAGCGCAGGTCGTGGTCAGGCTGGCAGTCAGTGGGAAAGCGAAGCAGGTAAAAATGTCACAATGAGTGTGATTCTTTATCCACACTTTTTAGTTGTACAACAGCAATTTTGGCTCAATCGAGCGATTACACTCGGAGTTCGAGATACAATCGCAAAACTGTTAGGGCAATCTGTCAAACTGAAATGGCCCAACGACATTTATATCAAAGATAAAAAAGTTGCTGGTATTTTGATTCAAAATTCCTTGCTTGGCGCAAAAATTCAAGCAAGTATTATTGGCATTGGTCTAAATGTAAATCAAACCGTTTTCTTGAGTGACGCGCCCAATCCCACTTCTCTACAACTTGAATCGCAACATTCGTTTGATTTACCAGAGGTAATACAGATGCTTTGTCAACAGATAGAGTTGCGTTATTTACAACTTAGAGGACATAAATATAGTTTCTTAGCAGCTGACTACTTACGCCATCTTTATCGGTATCAACAACCAGCAGTGTTTCGTGGTTCAGATGGCATGACATTTAATGGTCAAATCATTGGCGTCACGGATATTGGTCAGTTGTGTATTCAGAAAGAGGATGGACAACTGCAACGATATATGTTTAAAGAAGTGGCACACGTCATTTAGTAATAGGATTGACGGAATTACCTTATTGTCGAATAGTTACTAATCATTCATGAAGCATGATTTAGTATTGCCGAAATAATTAATTCAACACTTAAGATTTAGAATTAGCCTGCCCCGAAGAATTTCGGGGACCATTTTTTCTATATTTTTCAAATAGTACAAAAAATACTCATTTCTAAATCGTTTAATTAATTATTTCGGCGTGGTTTAGCTGCTTTTTGATATGTGAATTATAATTTACCCATACATATTCCTGCATTTCATCATTCACCAATTCAGTTATTGTACTTATCATGTATTCGATTGAACACTAGATGCAAAGGTAGCGCATGTAGTGTGCATAAATAATGTGCATAAAAATTGCATAAATCTTTTTGAAAAAATTCTTTTTTAGCCTCAAATCGCCCATTCTCACCTACCATTTTCTTCTATTTTTCCTGCTTTTTTAGTAAAAAAACGCATTTTAAATTTTCCTTAACTGTCTGCACAAAACGAAAATTCTACCCTTCTTAAAATATTAATTAATTGATTATCAATTAATTATAAAATTAATTTTAACACTTTCAATAATTTTAGTGAATTATTAACGCTTATGTAAGTGTGCATTTTTGGTAAAACCTGCGTCTTATTAAACGAAAGCAAAAATGCAAAGCGAAATTTCGCTAAGTGTAAAAGAAAAGAAGAATTGCTTTCCGCTCTTTGAATAAAAAATTAAGTAGTAAGTTTTTAAACGATGTCTTAGACTATCAATTAAAAACGACCAACTACTCAACTTATAATGGGTGTTCTCATAGTGTGTGGGTTGTCCCTGTGAAGACAGGGACACTTTTTAGAAATCAATTAGCAGGTTTGTAAACGGTACGATTACCAAATACAAACTGTAAGGCTACCAAGATATAATGGGTGTTCTCATAGTGTGTGGGTTGTCCCTGTGAAGACAGGGACACTTTTTTGAAATCAATGTAGTGAAGTTTTTGAATGGTCAGCATCGACTACCAACTAAAAACTATCAACTACTCAAAATATAATGGGTGTTCTCATAGTGTGTGGGTTGTCCTTGTGAAGACAGGGACACTTTTTTGAAATTCAACTAGCAGGTTTGTAAACGGCAGGCAACTACCAACTACAAACTGTAAGACTATCAACTTATAATGGGTGTTCTCATAGTGTGTGGGCTGCCCTGTCCGCCAGCAATGGCGGCGGGGTAGTTTCTTTAACCCCAAAGATTTATTTCCAAAACAAGCTGACATAATTATTTTTTGATACTTCCTTAATTCCTTTCCAAATTTACTGTCTGTACTAAAAAGCAAAAACAGGTTTCCCCAAACCTAGCTGAACATAAAAAAGAGAAAAAATAACATCTTATGGACATAAGAGTTATTCGTTAAGGTGATACTCCTTAGTCGTTTTATACTATCCTAATCTTACTGAACAAAAAATATAACGGACAGACGCTGATGATCGTTTGCCGAGGTTAGCAGCGCGCTGCGCTGAAGGTTGGTGCAATAACTAACGCTTAACTTCCGCTTACTTTAACTGGCTATTTGCTGTCAACCTTTTACAACTCTGATGTTGGGTTGTAGGCTACATTTAACTAAACTGTTGTTTAACAAGACAACAAACAAACACTTTTTTTTCTCCGCTATGCGGAATAATACCATGAGCTTTTTTGTTGGAAAATGATTCATCGGTAAAGCGCAAAATGCAAAACCTAAGACAAGTACGAACAAACCGTTTTACCAAAATTTACTACCAACATTTTCCTTTTATTACTCATCGGTGCGGTGGGCTACATTGTTCACCGCCCGATTTTTGAAACACTAATTATTAAGCTAAAAAATCAAATCAACACTAAACCAACTTTAAAAATTTAAGCGGGTCTCCGAACCCAATTTTTTTGAAAAACACAAACGCTTTTTATTAAAAACAGTCAATCTCTTACAAGAAACCTACT
>JBGCES010000399.1:0-7124 GCA_045106545.1 Saprospiraceae bacterium | reverse complement strand
TACAGCAGCACCATTCACCCAGTAAAATAGAGCATCTAAACCTTCGAATGCAAGTAAGAATGGGACAATAATAAAAGTTAAACAAGCCCTTATTTTTTGTGAAAAAGATTATTTCTTTGGTGCTGTACCAGCTCCTACCGTAGCTTCTTTAAACCATACTTCCGTGTAATCGCCATTTTCGTATTGCTTCGCAATATCGCCGCCATGCGTTTCCGCACCTGCACACCAAACCATGTTACTCTCTGGATCTTTCCCATTGGTTTGATTATAAGCACCTTGCTTGAAATATTGTATCTCACCAGCGTAAGCACTAGCACGCTCTACACCATCTTGACCGATTGGTACAAATAGTTTCTGCGTTTGCTCAGGAATATCTGCTTTAGTCGTATATTCTGATTGGATTAAGTTTTTGGTAAACTTAACCGTTTCATGTCCTTCTCTCATAAAAGTAACATACATGATGCCTTCATATACGTTGATTTCATAACTGAACTCCTCGCCTAACGCAATCCCATTTTCAGGTTCTGCTGGAAAATCCGTTGGACTAGAACCTACCACGGACATATCGTACCCCCAGACAGGGTAAGAATAATCCCATCTGCCAGAATTATCGTCGCCTGCGGTATTGATTTCATAATTCCAAAACACCGATCCTTTTTCATGCCCAGGAAACTTTTTATAGAAGATTTTTATCGGTTCATTTTCGTGTCCTTCACCACCATGAATTTGTCCAACTACGGTAGAATAAGAAGCGGCAACTCTCGCATCGCCCGATGTGGAAACGTGCATTACTTTTAATGAACCCGTCAACTTTCCACCCTCTTTAGGTGTCCATTCTCTTTTCTCGTGTAACTCCGTTCTAGTATTACTTGAATTTTTGGAAGTGACGCCAGAGTTGGGCGTTTTATAAACCACCCAACGCATTGTACCGTCAATGACTGAGTAGAAAAAATCTTTATTTTCATATTCTACTAATTCTTCTACATTTGTTCCATCTCCCAATAACATTTTAAACTTATCCATAAAAGGAATCACCTCATTAGGATAAACTACTTTTTTGCTTAAGCCATCGTTAGCAGCAAAATAGCCATCATTGGAGTATGCATCGTCGCTAATCATTACACTAGCATCTTTAAACCAAACTTCCGCGTAATTTCCCGTTTCGTATTGCTTTTGTACATCACCATCATGGGTTTCTGCTCCAGCACACCAGACCTTATTTACGATTGGATCTTTACCATTAGTTTGATTGTAACAACCTTGCTTAAAAAATAAACCTTCCTCTGCATACGCATTTTCTCGCTCTACACCATCCTGACCAATCGGAACAAACAAGTTCTTAACTTGCTCTGGCATATCCGCTTTAGTCGAGTATTCTGATTCGATTAAATTTTTAGAAAAAGTCTTCGTTTCGTGACCTTCACTGGTGAATGTTAAATTCATCATCCCACCTTTCACTTCCACTTCGTAAGACATTTCTTCCCCTAAAGCAATCCCATCTGCTGGTTCTGCTGGAAAATCAGTTGGGGTATCGCCGATAACTGACATATCGTGACCCCAGATTGGATAAGAATAATCCCATCTTCCGCTATTGTCTTCCCCAGCTGTATTGATTTCGTAATTCCAGAATACCGAACCTTTCTCATGCCCAGGAAATTTTTTGTAAAATAATTTAAACGGTTCGTTCTCATGTCCGTCGGCGCTATGAATCTGACCAATCACTACCGAGTAAGAGGCAGCCACCCGTGCATCACCCGTCGTAGAAACTTGCATCACTTTACAAGTGCCCGTCAGCTTATTTTCTGACATGGCAGACCATTTTTTGGCTTGCGCTAATTCGGTTCTGGTGTTACTGGAAGTTCCGTGCGTATTTCCTGCATTGGGTGTTTTGTAAACTATCCAGTTCTGTGCATCATCATTAGCAACATAGAAATAATCTTTATTCTCAAAGTCAATGGGAAACCCGACATTAGCCCCATCTCCCAAAATCAATTTAAAGTGATCGAAAAATGAAATTACTTTGCTCGGATAGACCGTCTCCGTGGTAGCTTCTGCTTTAGTTTCTGTTGCAGTTTCAGCGCAACCATTGAATAGTAATAGTCCAACTATTAAAAAAGCAGGTAGTATTGATTTAATCATCTTGATAATCATTTTATAAGAAGAAAGTATCTCGTTTATGAAAAATAAAGCATTTAATTGGTTAACCAATTAACGGTTAGCCAATTTGCAAGGTAATTTATATTTTATTATTATTAAAATTTATGCGAATATATTTTGCGTTAGACGTATGCTACAAATATAACATCGGATTTGACAAGCACTAATACTTGTAAACCTCTCTATCGATGAATAAATTGAACTACTAATCGAATAAGAGCTTGTCTAAATCTGGTAGAAATTTTCTCCGTGCTTCACGATATTAATTGCAAAACACCTTTAATACCAATTGCCGAAGTGAAAATTGAAAAACCTAAAATCAGTAGTAGAATGATGTTATTGGCAAGCGTGAAGCGATATTCTTTCATTAGATCTTTTCGATTACCTAAATATAAAATACAGCCCACCGTAACGGGTAGAATAACAGAATTGAAGGCTTGAGAAATTATCATAACGAACACTGGGCGTGCGTCAAAAATGGGGACAACTAAACCGAGTAAAGAAATAAAAAATACGATGATGCGGTATTTCGGCAGCTTCATGTTGCGCGGAGATTGATTATAATCACATAGCAACCAAGGAAGCATCAGCACATTAGGAAATTGAGAAGAAACGCCAGCGGCAATAATACCAATCGCAAATATAGAAACTGCCATTGGACCAGCCAATGGTTCTAACAATTCGATCATCTGAGCAGCTTTGGTGAGTCCTAATCCAGCAGGATAAAGTGTTCCTGCCGCCGCTGCCATAATCGACATACTGATAATAAACATTAGCGTAACGGATACAATCGCATCCTTGCGTTGGGTCTTTGCATCTTTTATTGTCCAACCAGCTTCTTTTACTAATGTGGTACGAATGATAAATAATCCTGAAAATACCGTAGTTCCGATCATAGAAGCAATAACTAGATACGGACTTTTATCCATTTCAATGGAAGGAACATTAGGGATTAATCCACTCAATATTTCCGCTGGGGGTGGCATTAGAATAAAAAAATTCGCCAAAAAACAAACCGACATGATCGCTACCACTACTGCCAAAGTACGTTCAAAGAATTGCGTTTCGCCGTTCCAAAAAATAAAATAAACTAGTGCGATGTAAAACGCAGCAAATCCAGTAGGAGAAATACCATTGGGAATGAATGCTTTTGACCAAACATGGGAAATATCAGCAACAATGCCCATTACGCCCATTACACTTCCCATCACTCCTGTAGTTAACGCCAAAATAAAAAATATACCTACGGCTGGATGAATATGTTTTCTAAAAGCTTGCAGCGCGGTTTCGCCAGTCACCATCGTATAGCGACTGTATAAATTGATCATAAAAAAAGTCGCCAAACAAGAAGCGATGATCGTCCACAACAAAGACATACCATAAGTCGCCCCCGCTTTCGCCATGGCAGTAACACTCCCCGTACCGATATTGAACCCTAAAAGAAAGATACCAGGAAGTAAAAGAGCGATACTTTTTTTAAAGTTGTTCATAATTGTTTTGTTTAAAACTTACCAATTCCACAACGTCCCATCCTCCAAACGCGTAACGGGTAAATACGACCGTTTATATTTGTATTTCGCTGCTGCTGCCTCATCATAATCTACGCCCAGTCCCGGTTTATCTTCTAAAAACACATAGCCATCTTGATAAGATAATGGATGTTTAAAAACCTCATTTAAAGTCTCATTCCCCAAACCGATAAATTCTTGAATACCAAAATTATTTGCCCAAATATTTAAATGTGCTTGCGCAGCGTGGCAAATAGGCGATAAATCAGGTGCGCCGTGGGGTGCAATTCGTACATGATACAAAGCAGCAAAATCTGCCAATTTTCGTAAAGGTGTTATTCCTCCACCGTGGGTTACTGCCATGCGGATATAGTCGATCCACTGATGGCTAATCAAATCCATGCAGTCATAAATAGTATTAAAAACTTCGCCTACCGCCAGTGGTGTGGTAGTATGCTGGCGAATGCGTTCATAGCCCTTTTGATTTTCGGCAGTAACTGCATCTTCCAAAAATAATAGCTGATAAGGTTCTAAAGCTTTGCCCAATTTTGCCGCTTCAATGGGCGTAAGCCGACTATGAACGTCATGCAGCAATTCGATTTCCATACCGTATTTTTCTCTCGCTGCTTGAAAAAGTTGGGGTATAAAATTGAGATACTGTGCTGTGTTCCAACTGTGTTCGGGTGGCAATGGACGATCACTTTGCAACTCGTAATAATCCTTTTTCTTACCCAAAGTGCCATATGTCCCTTTTGAATTAGGCAACGCGCACTGCAAGCGAACGGCTTTAAAACCTTGTTGGATCAATTGCCCTAAATTATCTAACGTTTCATCTATACTTTCGCCATTGGCATGACCATAGACTTTGATTTTATGGCGACTTTTTCCACCTAATAATTGATAAACGGGCAGCCCTGCTACCTTACCTTTAATATCCCAAAGTGCTATATCTATCGAGGCAATTGCGGTCATCGTTACAGGTCCTCGCCGCCAATACGCCCCTCGATACAAATACTGCCAAATATCTTCAATTTGCTGCGCGTCTTTTCCAATCAAGCAAGGAATGATGTGTTCTTCCAAGTAAGCAACGACCGCCATTTCTCTACCATTCAAGGTAGCATCGCCCCAACCAACCGTTCCATCTTCCGTAATGATTTTCACGGTAACGAAATTTCGCGCAGGACAAGCGAGAAATACTTTTATGGCTGTGATTTTCATCAAAACTTATTTTATTGATCTGATTTTTACCTTACGAAATCTAATCTCTCCCGTTCCACTAGCTTGCAAACCTATATAACCACCAGACAAGCTATCATCCATAGCATCCGCTGTTTTTACGCCATTTACCCATACTTGGAGGTGGTCGTTTTTAGCTTCTATTTTATAGGTATTCCATTGGTTCAGTGTTTCCACGTAAGCCAGTGGCTTGGTCTTAGTAACAATTGCACCTGTGCGACTATCTTGATCGGGATGTAAATCCCAGATGTTTAATTCATAGCAATCGGTCGGGTTGATATCCTGTTTTTGGCAACGAATAAAAACGCCCGAGTTGATGGTGCTATCAGGTTTAAATTCCAACTCTAAGCTGAAGTTTTGATAGGGTTGCTGGGTAATGACAAAGCCTGCTCCATCGGTAATGGTTCCGATTAATTCATTATCGGAATAATTCCAATTGGCATCTCCATAAGCTTTCCAATCTTGCGGATTTTCTTGAAAAATCACTCGCGCAGGCTGGCAGGAAACGATTAGCAATAGAGCAAATAGCAACGTTATATTTTGTATTAATTCCATGTGTAAGTTCAAAGATAGAAATAAAGTATAGTTAATTTTGAATTAGAAACATAATACAAGTGATTGACATTCAACCGATTATCAAGTCTGTCTTTTCTCAGGTTTATCGGTCTCTTTTCTGTCTTCTCACTTATTATTATTTATTGGTTGATGTGTTTTTAGCCACTCTTCTCCCGCCTTGGTCAGAAAGAAATCCATCCACATATAATTCATCTTTTTGTTTTCTGCCACCTTTACCCAGTGACTCGAACCAAGAGGAATATGCAATAAGGCATATTGCTTCAATTTTGTGGAAGCATCATCTGCATAGACAACAATATCATTATCAACTAACCCCAAGAACAGTTGTTCTAACATCGGATGTTGATGTGCGCCTACCTTATCAGGTCCCATTGCTTCTACTGTGCCCAGCGAAACCCGTGGAACAATATTGGCAGGTAGCACCGTTCGACTAACGGTATTGGGGCTTTTTATTTTTTCGGTGTAGGGCGTACAATCTGCAAAACGAGTGAAAAAGAGTGGCGTTTTATTCTCTTGAGGAAAATGCTTGGAGTCTTCCAGATCTTGTGGAGACATTTTTTTAGTAAATTTTAGAAAATGTAGTATTTCACCTTCCTCTACTTCCAAGCGTACTTGCTGAATTTCTTGTAGCGGAATCGCTATTGATTCTGGCGTAATGTGCTGCGTTATCGAATTAGCATATAGTGTTCCATTGCCACTCACAAACAGCAACATGGTGACTTTTCCTTCTGATAATTGGATATTTTGCTCCGTAGAATCAGCATACGCGAGGTGTTCAATTTCCAAATCCACAATTTCATCTACCAATAACGATTCCGTAAATATTTGCGTCCCCGCTGGTATTTGCATTTGCAAATCTTGAACAATAATTTCAGTTGAATTTGAAGATAACATTTACTCTATTTTAATTTTAACGTGCCTTAATTAGGGTTTTAATTAAGCCGCTCTCCATAGTTGCTGGATCTTAGTTAAATCGTTGCGCATCGCATCATAAACCACTTTTTTAGCTACTGTAATTTCGTAGCGACCTTTCTCTGCGCCACCCAACGGGTATTCTAAATGCAAAGAAACGGGCGATTGCAAGCCATAATTTTTTAGCTGTTTGAAATAGCTCGTAAAATCAACCATTCCTTCTCCAACTGGCACATTGACGATCTTCCATTTACCATTTACTTTACCCCATTTGAAATCTTTGAGTACAATGGTTTTAATCTGATTTTTAATCAATTGCACGCCATTTGACCACGAGCGTCCGCCCTCTGCTACTGCGTGTCGAATATCATATTGCGCTCCAAAAAAGTCAGGATTGGCAGTTTCTAAGATTTGTTTAACTTCCCAAATCGACGCACCGACTTTCGTTCCCGAATGATTTTGATAACAACCGATGATATCATGCGCAGCATTCAACTCGCTTAACTGCCGCACTTTCATTTTATAATAATCCAATGACTCTTCGAGCGTGCGATCTTCTTTAAACTTAAACCAATCGCTGCGGTAAAATTTGATGCCTTGCGCCGCAGCCGTTTTGATCGTATCCACATCTACGGGATTCTCTGCATCAGCAATCGCAGTCGTCATCATTTTACAACTAGAACCCGCTGCTTTTATCGCCTGCACCGCTTTCGGTAGGTCGGTTTTTACATTTTC
>JBGCES010000398.1:0-2558 GCA_045106545.1 Saprospiraceae bacterium | reverse complement strand
AAACTTGTAAATGATGTTCCACTAAGAATCCCCACTGCAATTCCATCTGCCGTTGGACCGACCTCTAGAGCTTGGGCATTGGTCGGCTGAATGGTAAAGGCATTATCCTGCGCAGCACCAGCTAAGAAATTTGAGCCACTCGTAGGGTGGATGTCACCATCGTAATATTGATAAGTGACGTAATCGGTATTTTTATTACTCCAAACAAAACCAGCTGAATTTAGTGTCCCTTCTGCATTGGTGCTCCGAATACCACCATCATTTCCTGCCCAAAGCGTTGTATTGTCTTCAAACATTAATAGGTGATTATCTACGTGGAGATTAGTCGCATTAGCAGCCAATTGGCTTCCGCCAATAAAATCGTAAGCATTAGTAGAAAGGTTATAACGGAAAATTTCTACACCACCGAAATACACTAAGTTCGCATCGTTTGGCTTGGTAGTAATACACATATTATATGCACCTTGCAAGCTGATGCCTTTGGGACTGGTAGAACCACCCGCACAATCACTGATTTTATCCGTGTGATCTGTCCACGTTGAAGTACCATCAAAATGGTGTAAACCAGCTTCGGAACTTCCACCCGTACAACTAAAAGCAGTAGATAACTGAGACATGACTACGATTCCTGGCGTGTTGGCTACGTTTGCTAAGACCATCCGCCCTACGCCATTGGCATTTAGCTGTGTCGGCGTTCGGACTTGCGTCCAATTATCTCCATCCGGAGAAGACCAAACGCCAGCGTCTTGACTGGCTTGACCGTGGAGGGCGACATAAAACCTGCTACTGGCTGCATTGTAAATAATATCGCCATTATTACCTTCATTTGCCAGAGAATTACCGAGTTCATCTATCCAGTTAGCACCATTATCGGAGGAACGCTTGAGAACTTCTCCCGTGACGACTAGAATATCTCCATTATTTGGATTGACAATGATTCTGGAAATAAAATCAAAATCATCATCAAAAGATTCTAGATCATTGTTTTGGGTAGATGCTAAAGGAGCCCAAGTCAGACCATTATCCGTAGATTTCCAGATACCAAAACCGAGGTAAGTCGCACCTTCTGCTTCGGCAGAATTACCGTTTTTTTCACCTGTACCTACGTACCACGTATCTTGCTGACCTGCTCGCGTATCCTGAGCGATAGCGGTTAAGTTATGAATCATACCCGCTGGCGTGACGCGCGTCCAGTTGCTACCATTATCGGTAGAACGAAAAATACCCGACGAGACGCCGCCCGCAATCATGATATTAGAGTTCCGTACATCAAATGCGAACGCCCGTGTCCGGCCGCCGTAGTTATTGGGGCCGCGCTCCGTGACGGTGATATTGGGAAGTGTTTTTTGATTGGGATGCTTAGGGAGTTGAAAAGCGGGCGTTTTTAGAGCAGTGTTAACCGCGCGTTGCTGAATCCCACGCGGAATTTTACCCGTTGCTGGATTTTTGAGCATTTTAAATTCTGCCTCCATTCTTGCGGTAGGGTTCTCTTTTTCTGCTTCCTCTTGATCTATATTTATCCGGTTGTTAGATGAGGTAGTGGGCTGTAAATTAGTAATGTACCAAATTGCGACACCTAATAAACAGAGTGTTAATAGTGGTTGGTAAAATTTAGATTGCATGAGTAAGGTTTTGTAAATAAACGTTATTGAAAGTAGTTGATTATTAGATAAACAATACAAGCTAAGCTTAAGAACGCATGGTTCTTAGAGCTAGAAAAAATCCTAATAATTGCTATTCTGTAAATGCGTTTTGGAAAAAAGGGGTGCAATTCATTTTGTCGCAATAGTTTAGGCTGCTTTCCTTATAATAGAAATGACATTATCCCAATAACCACTCATCTTCATTGTTCTGAGTTTAATCATATGCTCTAACCCTTGTTCAGACCACCGTTGCCCTGATAGTTTCATTCTTCTTTGTAAGACCGTTCGATGAGCCGCTTCTATTGCACCTGAACCAATCAGCAATCCTTTAGCTAAATATTTTGGATAATTCATTCTAGCCCGATTGTTATTAATGTAGGTCATTAATTTTTGATATTCTGTTTGTTTTGCCTTAGTTTTTCGAGGAATGTTTTTCAAATAATTGTCTAAACTTTCCACCCCTCTGTGTTTGAGAATGCGCCCCAGTTTTTTCATCATCTTTTCCACTTCCTTTTTCTTTGAGTAGCAAAGCTTAATGTATGCTCCCACATGCTCCATGACATGATAAAAATCTAAAACCTGTAAGGCGTTGGGATATTCAGCTTCTACCCATTTCCATTGCCATTTTGCACCATCGGTAATAAAGACAATCTTACCTGCGTCTTTTCGATAGGGTTCATCAATCAATTTTGACATTTGATCTTCAAAAACAGTGTGCGAACCTAAATGTGCTACGTACTCACTCTCCCTAATCCATTGTCTATCAGCACTTTCTGTGTGTATACTCTTTGACCGAAATACTCTACCCAATTTCACCTCCTTCCAACCCGATGTCCTAGTCAGTAGCATACTACCATCAGATTGAACATACAAATATTCTTCTTCCTCTAATTCTATTGGCTGGCGATAATCTTC
>JBGCES010000397.1:0-6043 GCA_045106545.1 Saprospiraceae bacterium | reverse complement strand
TCAAGTTAGGTGTAGCACCGATTGCAAACTCATACTTACCTACCCGTGCTCCCGCTTGGCGGTACGTGTTAGGAAAGTGTTCGTTGATTTCTGGTGTGAAGTTCAACGGAGTACCATCTGGGTCAAGCGCCGAAGCATCTTCGATAACGGAACCATCAGAAGCCAACTGAGGCCCTACGTGGAAGTTACCACGAATGCTGGTGTTACCAGATACCCCTTTACGTGCATCAGTATCTTCGTAAGAGTTGTAAACCCCTTGAAAAGAACAGTACCCGTTCCAAGGCTGATCCTGTAAGTTGAAAGTAGCTTGACTACCGTAGTGCAAGGTCATTTGCGCTAAGTTAAAACCACCTGCGAATACTTGATCGTAAGGTACAACAAAGATGTTTTCTTTAGAAGCAGCGTTATTCGTGTTGAAGTTAGCAAAGTAGTTTGCCTCCAAAGAATACTGACCAGAGTTTAATACTTCGTCAGCCGCAGCAACTGCATCTGCCCAACGTGCTGTACCAGTATATACTTCAGCATTTAGGTAAAGTTTAGCTTGTAATGCTTTCCCTACGTAGTAGTTCATCCGTGCGTAAGTAGTTCCATCAACTGCTTGGCTCAACTTGCTGACGTTATCATTTAATTCCTTCTCAATGAAATCAAATACAGTTTGACGATTCGACTGTTCAGGAATGAAACCTTCTGGCACATCAAATTTGTCAACCAAAGGAATATTACCGAAAGAGTCTAGTAACCACCAGTAGTATAATCCACGTAATACTTTCAATTCTGCAATAAAGCCGTCCGCTTCGGGTGTACCTAGTTGCTCAAATTGGAAAATCAAACGATTACAAGTGGAAACTCCACCGTACAATACGTTCCATGCGCCATTGTATTGGTCATCATTAGACGCGAATTCGTGGCGGTGCGTACGTAGCCAGATACCACCATCGAACCAGTCAGCTCCACGCTGTGGAATCATCATTTCGTCCGAAGAAATTTCCTGAATCGACATGTAGTTACCGTGATTCATATAAAAATACAGGCTAGTATAAGCCGAACCTAACGCAGAGATAAACTCTTCGTCAGTTTTGAAGAAGTCGTCAACTGCTACCTGACTGAACAACTCTTCTTCCAAATCCGTACAGGATTGGTTGAAAGTAGCCAGCAGCAGACCGACAACCATAAATTTGATTATGGCAAATCTTTTCATAATTAATAAATTGATTTTTTGCGTGACAGAAAAATATCTGCACACGAAAGCTTTAAATAAAGTGTATTAAAAAAGCTTTAATTTGCTATATATATTTTTTGATAAAGTAAAAATACAAATGTTTAGTATATAATGCTTACATGTATAATAAGTAATAACGTAACGAGTTTTACGGTTTTACAAATTTTTACATTTTTCACACATTACAATCATGTATTTCTCTTCACTAGAAACATTCTATCGTTATAATGTTCTTTAGAAATATATAATGGTCACTGTGTATTACACATTAACCATTATTATACATTATACATCACATCTTAGAATCCTAAGTTTACACCTAAAGTGAAAGTACGCGTACGGAAGTAAGTATTCCGACGGTCAACACCTGGTGCTAAGATATCTAAATTTAGCCCGTCACCATCTGGATCATCACCGAAGCGCGCTTCTGGATCAACACCCGTGTAATTAGTAATTACGATTGGGTTCTGTGCAGCTAAAGATACGCGAATATTACGGAATGCACTACCATCAGGTAAATCAAAATTGTAACCAATAGTAGCGTTATCCAATTTTAGGAAACTTGCATTTTCTACGTGAGTAGCATTATACAATGGTGTATCCGTCAAATTTTCATCAAACAATTCTGTCTTAACTAGATTGTAAGAAGTAGTAATCGCTCTTCCTTCGTAGAAGGCACGGTAAGTATTTACTAACTGGTGACCAAATTGACCACGTAAGAAAAAGTTCAAATCAAAGTTACCAAAGGTAAAAGAGTTGTTCAAACCTAATTCAAAATCAGGTAAACCGTTACCAACAACGTTGAAGTCATCTTGACCAGCAACGCTACCAGTAGTACCGTCAGCTAATTGAAATTGGTATTTACCATCATCACCTACCACTGCAGTTGGCGCAACGATTTGTCCGATTGGCGCACCTTCTTCTACTTTGATTACATTAGTAGAGTTTTGACCTGGAGCACCTAAGTTCGCACGGAAGTTGACCGAAGCATCATCTGTAAATCGAACTAGTTCAGTGCTGAAAGTAGAAGCAGTAATACCTGTTTCCCAAGTAAAGTTGCTGTTACTAATAGCTGCATAGTTTAATGCTAATTCAACACCACGGTTGTTAATTTCACCTACATTAGTCCAAGTGAATCCAAAGAGGTTAGGTGGCTGAGGTACTGGTACTAATAAGATACCGTCTTCAGTTGTCCGGTCGTAAATCTCCAATGAACCGTTCAATTTGTAGTCTAAGAAAGAGAAGTCTAAACCGACGTTAATCTCCGTCTTCGTTTCCCACTGTAGATCTGGATTTTCATTAGAAATCGGTACGTAAGCAGGAACGAAGTTACCGTTAAAGAAGAAGTTACCACCAGGTCCTACACGAGGGATGGATAAGTAGCTATTCGAGGGGATGGCACCAGTTACACCGTAACCAACCCGTAATTTCAAGTTATCAACACCAGCTAAATCAACTAGATTAGAGATGTTTACCCCAGCACTAGCTGCGGGGAAGTTTGCGTACTTGTTATTCGCACCAAAACGAGAAGAACCTTCCCGACGAAGTGATGCGGAAAAGAAGTAAGTATCATCAATGTTTGCACTTACCCGACCGAAGAAAGCGATCAAGCGGTTAGTGTTTTTGTAACTACCAACACCAGCTAATCCATTAGGTACATCTAAACCAGCACCTAAGTTATCACTACCAAAAGCATCAGTTAGATAATTACCTACCAAAGCACCAAATCCTTCTTCAGTAAAATCCTGAAAAGAGTAACCCGCTAAAGCAGTAAAATCAGTAGAACCAAAGCTAGTATTATAGTTAGCCGTAAATTCTGCCAATTCATTGAATTTATCGTTAGCAGCTCTACCTGCCAAGCCATTACGACCAGCACCGCTCGCAAAGCCATCACCGATACCGCGACTGAATTTACTTAAATATAGTTCTTCTGTATCGTCTTCGCGTTGCTGAGAATAGAAACCTCCAATTGTCAAACCATCAACGATTTCGAAGTCCGCTTTTAAACTAGTCAAAATTTTCTTCTCAACCTTATCGTCCGTATTTTGCTCAACGATTGCTACTGGGTTAAAGTAATCAAAAAGATCTTGTTCAAAATAACCTCCATTCTTCTCGTTAGCAGGATCAAAGACTGGCGCAGTTGGGTTAAAGGTTGTTGCATAGCGGAATGCTTGCGTAAAACCAATTTGCTGGCGACGGTTGGTGCTCGTAGCTGTAGCATTCAAAGTCAAACGATCATTGATTGCCTTGTGCGTTACACTTGCCCGTGCGTTTAATTGATTAAAACCAGTACCGATTGCAACCCCTTCTACATTACGGTAGTTACCCGAAACCCGGTAAGTTGTCTTATCCGTACCACCCGAAAAAGATAAGTTATGAACTTGAGTGATGCCTGTCTGAGTTAATTCATCAAACCAATCAGTGTCAGCACCCAAGTTAGGCCCACCTAGTTCTAAAAACTCTTCGGTAGAAGCAATCTCTACTGTTTTTGCTACTTGGTCGAAAGCAATTTGTCCGTTATAATCTACTTGTGCACTACCTTTCTTACCTGTTTTAGTAGTAATCAAAATTACCCCAGAAGAACCCCGTGTACCGTAGATAGCAGCTGCCGAACCGTCTTTCAAGACATCCATAGAAGCAATATCATTAGGGTCAACTGTCCCTAAATCTGCTCCAATAACACCATCAATAACGATAAGTGGCTCAGAGTTAGCACCAACTGTAGAAAGACCACGTAGGCGAATCGTAAAATCACCATTTGGATTACCACCTGGACGAGAAATCGAGAGTCCAGATACTTTCCCTTGCAGTAATTGCGAAGCGGTGTTTACATTACCACCGTTAAAATCTTCGGCATCAACCGAAGTTACTGCGGAAGTTACTTCCTTACGAGTGGTTGTACCATAACCAACTACTACAACTTCTTCTAATACTTGACCAGAAGACATTTGTACATTTAGTACATTAGATGCACCAAGTTGAATAGTTTGTTCTGCATACCCCGTGTAAGAGAATTCTAAAGCGGTTGACCCGTCGGGCACTTCTACTGAATAATTTCCATCAAAATCAGTAACAGTACCTGAGCTAGTACCAACCACCAAAATGTTAGCTCCAATTAACGGTTCGCCATTACCGGCATCCGTTAGTGTACCTGTAATGGTACGCTGAGCTAATGCTAAATTACCAAATGCTAATAATAGCACTAATAGTAATCCACATTTTTTTAGCATGTCGAATTTAAGTTTCATACATTACTTTGGTTTAGTTAAATAAAAAGGAAAAGCAAAAATTTGCAATGAATTACAAATAGTGAGTTTAATAGGCTATCAACTCATTAGTTATTATTTGATTGGATACTGCGTTAAAAACAATAGTTGTAATTGATTGAGATAGGCAGTAATCAAACAGTAAGTCATCACAAATTTTAATAAATTCTTTATTCACAGGAAAGACTTCCCGTAGTTAATAATATACAGCAATAAGAAATTAGGCGGTGCTTGCACAACCGAATATTAAACAACCATTGCTAATATAGTAAACTATTGTTTTTGAGGAAGTTACTGTGTAAGTGATAAGTCGTGTCCCGTGAAACAGTCGTAAGAGGTGAAATATTTTTTAAAAAATAATACTAAATAAACATCTAATACCATATAGAAATGATATGTGTTGTTTTTACACTAACTAGACCGTAAAAGTAGGAATAGTTTTTAAATTTCCAAAAGTGGCTATCACTTTTTTTTCAAATATAAAGGATAATCATATTCTCAATAAGAGAAATCATTTGGATTTTTTGTTTTCTTAGCAAACTTAATCAATATTTTTTAAAACGTAGAAAAATATAATTACGCTGCTTTTAATCGTGACTTGTTCTTCTGTTCGACAACGATCGGCCTATATTATTCGTTATCATTTAGCAAAAAATGTTGAAAACTAAACATAATATGTATAATTTCAGCTTCGATGATAAAGCCTGCTTCGATTCGTCTTTTGCTTTATCTAATTAAAATAAATGGTAACAACACACCACAATCATTTACTAAAGCTATTAAAAATAATACTAGTTGTACTTATTACACTACTAGTACTTAACAATGTTTTTTCACAAACAACCGATTATTTACCTAGTCTTTCATACCAATATAAAGATGAAAACAGCCGTTCTAGCAAGCTATCAACAGTCAAAGAACTACGCCAAGGTTTAGTTAAAGTTGAAATCCCATTTGAGTTCAAAAATAATTTCCTCATCCTCGACGTCATATTTAATAAAAGTGTTCCCCTTAAATTTATTTTAGATACGGGAGCAGAGCATACCATCCTCACCCGCAAGACTATTACCGATCTTTTAGGGGTTCCATACCGTAGAAAGTTTACGGTACAAGGAGCCGATTTAACTCAAAATTTAGTTGCCTACTTGATTCAGGATATAAATTTACAGGTCGAAAATGTACGTGCTAGTAATCATTCGCTACTCGTGTTGGAAGAAGATTATTTCAAGTTTGAGGATTTTACGGGTATGAATATTCACGGAATTATTGGTGCTGATTTTTTTCGTGGCTATGTCATAAAATTTGACTACCAGAAGAGAGTAGTCACACTAACAGCAGCTCATCTTTTCAAAAGTCCACCCGCTGATTACATTTCAATTCCAATCGAAATCAATCGGGGTAAACCTTACATAAAAACCACCGTTCACTTACGAGATACATTATCTACAACCGTAAAATTACTCTTAGATACGGGTGCCAGCGTATCGTTGTTAATCAATACTAATACAGACTCCTTGCTGCAGATTCCTACTAATGTTGTGCCCGCTAATATTGGTAG
>JBGCES010000396.1:0-3162 GCA_045106545.1 Saprospiraceae bacterium | reverse complement strand
GTTTGAATCTGAATTTTTAAACAAAAATGTATTAGGTAAGGTGTTGATAACCAACATGTTATCTAACGTCTAACTTCTTTTTTAAATATAGCGTCATGAAAATTAAACACTTCACTTATTTCCTAGGCATTCTTATTTGTTTTACCGCTTGCGAAAAATCCATTTTAAAGAATCCAGCTACCGTTGATCCTATCGGAAACTTTGATCTTTTTTGGACAAATATCGATCAACATTCAGGTATTATTTTACCAAAAAAAATCAATTGGGATTCCGTCAAAACGGTCTATCGCCCACAAGTAACCAGTGAAATAACCAACGATGAATTATGGACAATTTTTAGCAATATGATCGAAGCCTTTGACGATGAACATACCGTTATTTTTAGAACGGTTAATGGAGAAGGTCAAGCTTATGCTTCGGGAGCGCATCGCATTGATGATGCAATAAACTCCTTTAGCAAAACGGTGATTCAAGATCAATATTTAGGCGATTTTGAAATATTTGATCCCGAAACGGTCGCGCCTGATTTTAGCTTTGGCAGTTTTAAAAATCGCGATATTGGCTATATCTATATTGGCGATACAGATGGCGGCGATCCTCACATTATCATGGATGGTGTCTTAGCAGAAATTGGTAATCATGCTGCCATCATTTTTGATGTCCGTAACAATGGTGGCGGGCAAGGCGAATTTGCTCAGGGCGTTACGGATGCCTTTGCGCAAGAGACACGTCTGGTGTTCACTACTCAAACTAGAAATGGCGTGCAGTATGATGATTATGACGAAATTACGGAATTTTATAATACCTCCGATGGCGAAAATCAATACCTCAAACCCATCGTGTTATTGACCGATGCGTTTACCGTCAGCGGTGCAGAAAATATCACCGCCTACTTGAAAGTCAATACGAACGTTACTCACGTCGGCGATACGACCGCAGGCGCATTTTCTGCGCTCTCCAATCGCCGATTTTTACCCAACGGTTGGACCTATCGTTATCCGATGCAAATGTCGTTGTCACCCACCGGTGAATCTTTTGACGGCGACGGTATTGCGCCCGATATTTATAGTAAAAATACACCCGAAAATATAGCTGCGGGGAAGGATGTGGTAATCGAAGATGCGTTGCAGTATTTGTTTGATCAGTATGGGATATGAGAACGGTTGATTTATTTTAATGTAAAATGTAAAACTCAAAATATAAAATGTAAAAGTGGAGCGACATAAGTATGATGTTTACAGGGCAAGACGCTCCACTTTTACATTTAGTATTGTAATATAATCTGATTTTGATTTACGGCCTGCCGCATTATACCTTTAATATTTAGAGAATGAAAAAGTATATTTTGATCTTCCTAGTCGCGGTTTTTAATCAGGCTATGGCACAATCCACAGCTGATTTTAAAATCATCCCTAAAGCGCAATTGCTACAAGATTTGAATATCCTAGAGTCAAATCTCCAACAAGTACACGCAGGTTTATACACCTATAATTCACGCGAGCGATTTAATGCTTTTTTTAATGAAATTAGAACCAATCTCGTGGATATGACGGGAATCGAATTTTATCGACAAGTAGCGCCAGTTTTACAATTAATAAAAAACGGTCATACGCAGGTATTTGCGCCGGGGGAGTGGCAGGATTACATCGAAATAGCGGATAAATTGCTGCCTTTTGACGTGTATTTTATCGCCGAAGAACTCTATGTGATTCGGAATATGTCGGACGCAAGCGCGATCCAAGCGGGCGATAAAATCCTAGCTATTAACGATCAGCCAATGGCTGAGATCTTGAAAACATTGCGTTCTAGATGGACATCTGATGGCGACAATACCACCTTACCCGATAAAGTAATTGCAGAGGATTTTAGAAAGCATTTTGCGCTGAACTATGGATTAAACGATGATTTTAAAATTGAATTTGTAAATGCCACCGGAGCGGAACAGGCGATACAAATTCCTGCGCTGTCGAACCAACGTATTTTAGAAAAAGCCTTTACGAAGTACAACTATAAACCTTTGACTTCGGAAGATTGGAAAGCGATTGATAAATTAAAATTTACGGTCAAAGACGACCATGCGGTACTGAAAGTTCCCACTTTTGAGCTTTCTGCAAAAGGCGAAAATGGCAAGTCTTTCAAAAGATTTTACCAAGATTGTTTTCAGACCATTCAGGACAAAAAGGTGCAAACGTTGGTACTGGATTTACGTGATAATGGCGGCGGTGAACCTAAGCATCAAGTGGAATTATTAAAACACTTGTTTGACGATCCATTTTTTCTTTATCAAGACGCTTACAGCATTACTAATAAGATTGCAGACAAAGCATATTACTACCGTGAATTTCCTAATAAACTGTTTACGAGCAAGTTAGCCTTGAAAAAACGAGATTCCGTTTTCGTCGCTCGACGATGGATAAAACGGAAGGCAGAAGGTGTGAAATCTAAACAAATCACTCCTTTTAACAATGTATTTAAAGGCAAATTGTACGTACTAATTAACGGCTGGTCTTTTTCCGCTACAGGCGAAACCGCAGCTTTGCTGAAAGCGAAAAGACCAGATACCATTTTTATCGGAGAAGAGTGTGGCGGCAATGCCAAAGAGTGTACTTCTGGACTAAAATTATTCCTTACGCTGCCGCATTCTAAGGTAACTTTTTTAATGCCTTTTATTAAGTACGTCTTGGATATTGATACTCAAAACACGCATCATGGAGTCATACCAGATTTTAAATTAACCGAAACGCTTGGGGACATTCTAGCAAAGGAAGATTCCGTGCTGGACTGGACGATTTCACACATACAATCTCAATGATTTTTAAACTGATCTTTCAATGAAATACCAACTTCTTTTTTACATATTTATCACGCAAATTTTATCCATCAGCACCGTTTTTGGACAATCTTCAATTACGAAAACTTACCCTGTAAGTGACTTACAACGGGACGTAAAAATCCTGCAAGAACAGTTGGAAAAAATCCATCCTGGTCTAAACACTTACACCACTCCAGCGGAGTACGAAACCTTTTTTAAAGAACTAGCAGCAGGCATCGCTCAACCTCTCACGCAAGTCGAAATTTACCGCCAAGCCATGCCTTTGCACAACCTAATTCGCAGTGGACACACCCTAATTATTCCGCCCGAAAAGCGGAGACAGGCAGTAG
>JBGCES010000395.1:0-7174 GCA_045106545.1 Saprospiraceae bacterium | reverse complement strand
CGATGGAAATTTGCAACGATTACAAACGGATTACGTAGATGTATATCAATTACACTGGCCCGAACGCAAAACGAATTTCTTTGGTCAACGCGGCTATCGCCACAACGAACACGATCCGTGGACGGATAATTTTTTAGAAGTTATTCAAACCCTCAGTAGTTTGATTAAAGCTGGTAAGATCCGCCATTGGGCTTTGTCTAACGAAACTCCTTGGGGTGTCATGCGCTATCTAGCCATTGCGGATCAGCATGATTTGCCTCGTCCAGTAAGTATCCAAAATCCTTATTCTTTACTCAATCGCCTATTTGAAGTAGGTAACGCCGAAGTAGCCATCCGCGAAAAAGTTGGTTTATTAGCCTATTCACCACTTGGTTTCGGCGTATTAAGTGGAAAATATATCAAAGGTACGGCAAGAAAAGATGCACGCGTACATAAGTTCCCGAATTATAACCGCTATAGTAAAGAACAAGGTGTAGCAGCAACAAAGAGGTATCTAGAAATTGCAGAAGATAACGATATGACGCTTGCGCAAATGGCACTCGCCTTTGTTAACGACCGCCGTTTTATGACGAGTAATATTATCGGCGCAACAAGTATTGAGCAGTTGAAAGAAAATATTAGTAGTGCGGAGATTACTTTATCGAAAGATGTGCTGAAGGCGATTGAGGAGGTACACGAAGCAATTCCAAATCCTGCTCCTTAGTGGGTTTTTACTTTCAACAAAAAAGCGGTAAAAATTCTAAGGAATTTTTACCGCTTTTTTGTTGAAAGTAGGAGGAAATTAAAGTTTCGGGCAACGAATCTTACCTCTTCTCCGCTTCTCTGGATGTGTATAAATTAACGATAATTCATAAGCGCCGCGAGCGTTTGTAGCGGGAGTAATATTAGCATTTAAATCGTAGCTAATACCAACATTCCAGCGTTCCATTTCTAGAATTGCCGTAGCGATGATGTGTGCATTATTTACCCCATTATCTAATTTATTAGAAAATTGCGCCCAGCCTCCGATGCGTACTGCCACTTCTCGCCAATCGCGATTGGTATAACGGAAATTACCGCCAGCAATTACGTTCATTGCTTCGCCTTGCTTCATCACAACCGCTGCAGGTAGGATACTTAAATTATCATTAAACGGTAATTCACCACCGACGTGCGCCGTAATCCGCGAATTTAAATTAGCAACGACTCCGTCCAAAAAAGAGATATTAGGTGTATTGATATGGTACATACCAGCGCCAGCATAAATCGACATATTGTCATCAAATAAAGCGTACCACAAAATACCTGCGCTCAAATCGGGAAAGATTCCCGTATTGTTCCGATCAAAAGCTTCGCCGTTTGCTGCTTCAAAATTAATCGCTTCATTTTCTGAATCGTACTGCTCCGAAAACCACAAGCCGCTTACATCAAAATCATTTTGACCAATTCCTGCTTGCGCTCCAGCGACTAAATATTGTGCCGCACCGCCACGATATCCTCGACCACCACTTAGTTGTTTCATAAAAGAAACACCGAGATTTACGCGATTTTGGGTAAAGTTAGACGTACCTGCTTCATCGCGCAATACACTCCCCGCAAAGCCAATATAATCGCCACGTCCTACTTGCTGTCGCGCATCAAAACTCGCCGAAATCGTACGAAATGGATTAGTACCTAAAATACTTCCCCACTGTTCACGGTAGTTCATTGCCACGCGAAACTGTCCCTCATACACACCAATCATGGCAGGATTGAGTTGCATAGGTGAGGTATAAAATTGCGCAAAATAAGGATCTTGTGCTTGTAAATTTGAGCAGAATAAAAAAGAAAAGAATATGAGTAGAGGTTTGATATTCATATAAATGTTGTTTGGACGTAGTTTGAAATGGTTTGGAAGTGGTTCGATTTAGTTTGGAAGTAGTTGATTGCATTAAAGCAACTGACAAATTACTTCCAAGCTATCTCCGAATTATCTAATCAGCGTCGTACTACCTTTCAGCGTTTCCGTCACGCCGTCAATGTATTCTACTTCGAGATACCAGACGTAAATACCAGCAGGTGCAGGACTATTTCTAAAGTTTCCATCCCAACCAGCTTCCAGATCGTTAATACTAAATTCTAAATTTTCATACATTAGTTCGCCCCAGCGATCAAAGACTTTGAAGGTTTTAATCATACTGCCTTCCGCGCCGTGAACCATTAGTTTATCATTGCGGCTATTGCCATCGGGCGTGAAACCAGTTGGTACTAATACAACGCGATCTTTTTCGACCATTACTTGTAAGCGATCTTCTGCTTCGCAGCCATTCGCATCTACAGCATAAACTTCTACATAGAGTGGATTCATTGGCTTGACGAAAGTATTTTCACATTCATTACAAGACAGAACACCTTCTACGGGAGCAGTCCAAACGTATTCTACATCGCCAACTGCATCTTCTTTTTCACCAAAAAGTTGCAAACTATCACCGACTGCTACAACATCACGCTGTCCAGCACCGACGATATTTACTTTAAATTCAGGAGGTGTATTAATGTCAATTACATCAAACCATTCACAACCATTCGCGTCCCGAATGTAAATATTATAATTGTCAGCAGTCAAGCCAACAACCGTGCGTGAACCATTGAAATTTTCGTTATCTAAACTGTAAAGGTAGGGAGGAGTACCACCGGAGGGAGTAATTTCAATTGAGCCGTCGCGGTCACCAAAACAAGTGACGTCTTGCGGACGAAGCGTTGCTGTAACGGAGGTCGGTTGAGTTACTTCAACGCCATCTACGCGCTCGCAACCGTTCGCATCAGTAACGGTCAATTCATAAGTACCCGCTAATAATGTACCAATTTTCGCAGCAGTTTCATTTGTTGACCAATTGTATAGATAGTCAGGTGTGCCACCAGTCGCCACAACACTCACTACCCCATTTTCATCGCCAAAGCAGATATTATCCGTTATGGTAAAGTCAGTACTGACCGCTGTTGGTTGACCGATAGTAATTTCGTTCGTTGCTTCACAACCAGCATTGTCTTCTATGGTTACGCTATAAATACCCGCAGGTAAATCAGTTGCAGTCGGAGTAGTTTGATTAGCTGCAGCTAAATCCCATTGATAAGTAAAGTCATTATTATCACCAACAATGTCAGTGATGGAAGCTGTTCCAGTTGAATCACCAAAGCAAAGTGCATCTGTCCCAGCGACGTTAAAAGAGATTGCAGTGGGTTGTTCTAGAATACGCGTTTCGGCTTTCACACAACCTTGGGCATCCGTCACCGTCACCGTATAACTGCGATCGCCCATCAATCCTTCCGCTATTTCCATGGTCTGAGTAGGCTCCGTACTCCATTGATAGGTATAACCTGAACCGATACCGCCCATCGAATTATTAACCGCCATACGACCGTCCGCCGCCCCAAAACAGGTTGGTGGCACATTAATTAAACTAAAAGTAATATCTTCTAAATCTGAAATCACAATTGAACTTTCCGCCGTACAACCATTTGCATCAGTGACCGTAATGAATTGCTCAATTGAATCTAAATTTATCGCAGTCGGAGTAGTTTGCCCATCTGCCCATTCGTAAGTATAAGCTCCCGTTCCGCCCGATGCCTGCACTTCTGCTTCGCCTGCTCTCGCACCAAAACAACCTCTAACAGTTTGTTCAACTGACGCTATCGTAACCGCAGAACTAGGTTCGCCAATCATTACGGTTGTTGGCGTTTCACAGCCGTTGTTATCAATAACCGTTACAGTGTAATTTCCTGCTAATAAATCACTAGCGGTCTGCGTAGTTTGACTATTATCGTCGCTCCATTGATAATTGTAAGGTCCAGTGCCCCCCATTGGCATCGCAGTTGCCGTTCCGTCGTTTCCACCATTACAATTTACATCGGTTCGTTGCGTATTGACTAACAACTCAGTGGGTTCGCCAACGGTCACATCAGCAGAAACCGTGCAACCATTGGCATCCATGACAGTAACGGAAATAAAACCAGGCATCAAGAAAGTGGCAGTATCTGCGTTTTGACGCAAGTCATCACTCCATTCGTAAGTATAAGGCTCCGTTCCTCCATCAACGATCACAAAGGCGCGACCATCGCTTCCTCCTGCACAACTCGTTGGAAAATGATTAATTTCTTGGACAAATAATGCAACGGGTTCTTCGATAGTAAAACCGACGATTTCGGTACAGCCATTGGCATGGGTTACCGTTACGTTGTGTCCACCCGCTGTTAAGTTTTGGGTTTGAATACCCGTTGTGCCATTGTCCCAAGCGTAATCGTAGGGCGCAGTTCCACCCGCAGGATTTAGAATAGCTTCGCCATCGGTTTCCCCATTACAACTAACACCCGTCACCTGAATATTTGGTATAAATTCATCAGGTTCGGTAATAGAAATCGTTTCCATCATCATACAGCCATTGAAATCTGTTACGGTTACCGTATAGTCGCCACCAGCGATATTTTGAATCTGCCGCGTGGTTTCATTATTACTCCACAAGTAAGTGTAAGGTTCCGTTCCGCCCATCGCCGTTACCGTTGCTACGCCATTCGTAAAATTAGCACAAGTTGGATTGGTCTGAGTAAAGGACAATTCAAGCGCATCGGGCGCGAAAATTTCAAAATCAAAACTTACTTCACAGGTATCGGTAGCATCACGTACCGTTAGCATATACATACCTGGTGCTAAATCAGCGAAAATACTATCTGACTGGGCAGGACGACCATCTAAAATGTAAGTGTAGGGACGTTGTCCATTGTTCGCTACTACATCAACTGCGCCATCCGTTGCATCCGCACAACTCGCATCGCGCGGCATTCCAACGATACCAGCGGTAAGCATACACACATCATAACGACAAGTACTATTACCAGTCGGAGTGATACAATTTAAATTTTCGGAACCCGCTACGCGTACTTCAATATTGTTATCTGCATTAAAAACTACACCGCGTAGTACATGCGAATTATTACCATTATTAGGTGTTTGCCATGCTCCGCCATTCACGCGAATTTCGTAGGTATCCGTTGCGTTTTCACTTGTCCACTCATAACTTAATTGAAACGCATCGGTAACGTCACAACGTACACTCGGCGCAACGGCATCGCCGACTACATTGACTTGTACATCTTGGCTATATTCACAACCAAAACTATCGGAAGTACGCACTGTGTAAGTCGTTGTTTCGGAAGGAGAAAATTCAGGATCAGGACAATCTATACAGCTTAAATCTGCACCACCGTCCCAGCTATAAGCGACTTCGTTTACTGTACGGAAAGTAATCGACCAAGATTTTAATTTACTAAAAGTGGTCAAACCAAAAGCATCAGAAACAAGTAGTGTCCACTCGCCATTGGTTGGCGTTCCTGTCAATACATTCCAATCACCTGCTGGTCGAAAATCACCCGTAAATGGTGCGGTCGCTGCTGCGACGGCGCGAGTAGCGGCAGGTGTAAAACAAGTATTCTCAAAATTATGTCCAGCTCCCCCAACATTGCTAATCAAGGGCATCACCACACCAGTTGGAGTTTGTAAAATCACCTCAATATCTTCTGCCCAATCGGTTTCTATATCAAAACAAACCCGCTCAATATCTAGTGATGGATCGCCGATAATCGTAGGATTGATACTATTAATTGCCATTTTCGATTCGTAGGGAATCGCAGGCGGATGATTAGTCGCTCCAAATTCGTAGAGTGGATGCGCAGCGAAAGCGACCGACTCTTCTGTGTTTCCTTCCGTTGGCGCAACGTTTAGTTGTACTACTTCACCATTACAAATAGAAGTATCAGCAGGCGCAGTTACATTTTCAGCACAACTGTAGCAATCAGGGTGTGTCTGAGGTAAAATATCAACGACCAAACTCGTATCGTATGCACAACCGAAATCATCCGTTACTGTAAAACGGTAAGCTGCGCTTCCTGCTGTCTGAGGAGAAGCGGAGATGCTATCAGGCGTTTGCATAAAAACCGTAGGGTTTTCCTCCCATCGATAATCAACAATTTCAGGTTGGAAGATTTCAATACTTGGATATAATTTAGGATCAAAATCAATACTCCATGAAAAGATAAAGCCGTTATCTTGTCCCCATAAATCTGCTACTGAAATTGTCCATTCACCATTGAGTGGACAACCTAACAAATCTTCCAACGACTCAAAACTTGCATAATCTCCTTGAGGCAAAGTTTCAAAGCCAATCGCGTCATTGCGATTCGCCCATTCAATCCAAGTCACATCAGGCGCGCTAGGTGTCCAACAATAATCATAGCCTAAACCTGGACGTGGATTTACGCCATCGGCAGTAGTGGGTTCCCCTAAATAAACGCCTGAACCTGTATTACCTGGATGATCGTGTAACACGATAGTATTACCCGCAGGACAAGTGATCGATATTTCTAAATCTCGCATCCACGAGTGTTCGATATTAATACAAATACCTAGTAAATCATCGATACTATTGAGCGTTTGTCCGGGTGCAAAATCAGAAAAGCTAATATTAGTTTTATAAGCAGTACCAGTTCCATCGGGTAGGGCAAGCGAATCTGAACGAACTCCCCCAGCAGGAAAGCTCCCTTCTGTGGACTGGACTGAAATATTGCGGGTTGGGTCGAGTTGATTGATACGCGTCGTAAGATTTACGGTATCATTTACACAAATTTCATCATCTAATATGCCACCAATATTAAAATCAGGTTGAGTAGAAACGCGAACGCGCTGACTGATAAAATTGGTGTTGCGACAGCCCAACTGATCGGTAATCGTTAATTGAACCGTATAACCGCCCGATTCTTCGTAAGCATGCGTAACTGTTGGTCCATAGGCGATTCCTCCATCACCAAAATCCCACTCAAACGTTGAAGTTAGATCTGAGTGTTCATATACTACGCCATCTTGTGGATAGCGACCTTCTGCTCTCAATTGGATGCGTTCGCCAGGACAAACATCAATGTATCCCGTATCCGCAGGAACGATAGCTGGGTCGGATTCAATTACAACTGCCTGAATTTGTTGGCAGGCAGGCACACAATCCATAACGGCTTCCCAACCTGATCTTTCTTTACTTCCATCAGATAGAAATACGATATACAGACAACCCGAAGTATTTGCAGCAGAGGCTTGAATCGTATAATTAGAACAAACATAAAAAGCAAGAGAAAAACAAATTAATGGAGCTGACTCATCCCTTTTATCGAAAAA
>JBGCES010000394.1:0-5756 GCA_045106545.1 Saprospiraceae bacterium | reverse complement strand
AAAAAAAAAAGGGAAACTTCGTATCAGAACAATATAGGAGTGGATGTTGGGTAATTTGAAGATAGAATAACGTTTAGTTTGGACTATTACAACATCGACACAGAAGATCTTTTAGCGGTTGATCGAGCTTCTAATTTTTACTTAGGAACATCTGATTTAGATGTGCTTAGAAACGTTGGTTCGGTTAATAATAATGGAATTGAGTTTTCTATTACTTCCAACAACATCAATAAAAATGATTTCAGATGGACGACTAACTTTAACGCTGCCAGAAACAGAAATCAAATCGTGGAGTTATCTGGTGGAACAGAGATTTTAGGTAGCGGCGCTCCGGGTTATTTCGCTGGTGGTAATACCTACATTTTACGAGAAGGTGAAGCGCTTGGTCTTTTTTGGGGATTAGATTACCAAGGTGTTTATCAAGGAGGTGCTATTCCTGCAGGTACAGCTTTGCAAGATGCGTCTCTTGATGGTGATGGAAACCCAATTCCTGGAGAACCCTTGTTTGCTGAAGTAGCAGATGAAGAAGGTGTTTTTGATGGTGTAATTACAGACAGTGACCGACAGATTATCGGTGACCCCAATCCTGATTATACCCTTGGTTTGACCAATACATTTACTTACAAAAATTTTGATTTAAATATCTTTTTTCAGGGAGCTGTAGGTGGAGATATTTATAATCTCACCGCTGTTCAATTGTTTAATGGTGACAGTAATGGCTTAACGGATGTATTAAATTCTTGGACGCCAGAAAACACTGATACGGATATACCTCGTGCAGCTATCAGAGGAAGAGAGCGCTCATCTCGTTTTGTAGAAGATGGAAGCTATCTAAGACTTAAGAATGTAGCATTAGGTTATAGTTTGCCTACTGGTATGTTGAGCAATGTTGGATTCAGTTCAGCAAGAATAACTATCAGTGCTCAGAACATACTGACCTTCACTAATTATTCTGGACTAGATCCTGAGGTGAGCTACTTCGGAAGTGGTGGGGAAAGCAGTGGAGATGCAAATACTATTCAAGGACACGATTTTGGTAATTATCCTAATTTAAGATCAATTACGGTTGGTGCTAATTTAAGATTCTAAATTTATAAGTAAGTGAGAGGACAGAAAAGAGACCGATAAATCTGACAGAGGACAGACTTGGTAAGCATCTGAATATCAAATCATTGTGCCAATTTTATTACTCAGAATTATCTGTACTTACTTTTGTCTAAGCACTTATTGATTAAAAAAAATTATAAAAATGAAAAAATATAAATACTTACTTACTTTGATACTTGGTTTATCAATTGTAGGTTGTTCGAATCTAGAAGAAAATGCAATAAGTCAATTGGAGCCAAGTGAGCGAGCGGTCGATTTAGAAACAGTCGAGACCACCGTTGCTGGTGCTTATGCTAATTTAACGGCTAGAGCCTTTTTGTCTAGAGGACTAGGCTTACCAATTATGCTACGTACAGATATGGTAGCTATCGGAAACCCGACCACTGCGCCTGAAAGAATTGAACATGATTTATTTACCGTTTCAGCATCTAATCCACTGGTTTTAAATCCATCTAATCCTGAAAGAAGTTTCTGGCCTCGACTCTATCAAATGGTAAGAGGTGCCAATGAAACCCTTCGAGAGGTAGAAGCTCTTGAAGAACAAAGTGCTGGAGTGAAGGAAGAAATAGCAGGACGAGCGAGATTCATCAGAGGCTTTGCTTACTACCATTTAGTCAGACTTTTTGGAGACATTCCATATTTGGACGAGACAACTACTACCGTTGAGGCATCCGTGGCACCAAGAACATCCGTGGAAACCGTATATGAAAACATCATCGCAGATTTTGAATATGCTAAGGAGTGGTTGCCAGATTCACGAACGAATAGAGCCCTTCCTGGTAAAGCCGCTGCTAGTGCTTTTCTTGCTAGTGTATATCTCACCCGAGGAGCATATCAATCAGCCTACGATGAAGCTACTGATGTCATCAATAAGGCGGGAACGTACCGATTGGAATTGGATCCAGATTATCGTAACATCTTTAATGCCGAACTTACTGATTTTTCTCCAGAGCCGATTTTTGTAATCGACTTCGTGGGAACCAATATTAATGATGAAACTAGAGATTATCTTGCTGCGTTTACCGGTTTCTTTGGTCAAGCAACCTACTATCCTTCGGGAGGATGGTCGGTTATGGTACCAGCTCAAGCAGTATATGATACTTGGGACGATGGAGACTATAGAAAGGAGGTCTGTTTCGATGATGTGGCAGTTGATAACAGTGGTAATGTGCTTAATTTTAATCAATTTTCTAGCTTAGATGGTCGAAATACGAATCGTCCACATATTTCTAAATACACCGCAATGGCAGGTAGCTTGCCACAAGCGAATACCAGTGGAAGAGATTCGGAATCCAATTATCAGCTGATGCGTTATGCCGAGGTGCTGCTAATTGCCGCTGAAGCCGCTGTTGAAATTGGTCGAACGTCAGAAGCTGATGAATACATTAATATGATTAGAGAAAGAGCAAGAAATGGTGATGGAACTGGTGCTCCAAGTGCTATGCCTGCGAATATATCGGGAGCTACGGTTGATGATGTACTAGAGGAAAGAAGATTAGAGCTGGCATTTGAGCATAAAAGATGGTATGATATAGTGAGAAGAAGAATGGGCGAGAAAGTGTTCAGCTCAAATGGTTTTGAAACGCGCAACTTCGATTCATCCAGAGACTACTTGCTACCCATTCCTCCATTGGAAATAACGAATAATCCTAATTTGACCCAAAATCCTGGTTATTAGTGCAGTGATTAGAAAATAAGTGATCAGTAATCAGACATGCAAAGTGCTAATAATCAGTGCTTTGCCTTCTTAGAAACTAGTTACTTAATTACTAGTTACTCCATTAGTTAGGAGATTGATATAAATATTAAGGAGTCTCCCATTTGTAAATGGAGGACTCCTTTTTTTCATTCATGATCTCAGTATTTCTTAAACTTTTATAAAAATTTCAATGATGAAATTTATCTATCGGCGCTTAGGGTTAGAACAAATTGAATTTTTTTTTATTCCTAGCTACATATTGCTGCTGTTAGCGTGTGTTATGTTTGTTAGTCCTGCGGCGGCACAAGACTTAGATCCCGACCTTCCACCTGGTGGCAATTTTGATCTTTCATACTGGAAACTTACCCGCCCAAATCAACAAGAACGAGATGCAGATCAACTGGCAGCTGGCTATGAAGTGGATGACGAGTTCTATACCGACGCGAATACTGGTGCGATGGTGTTTTGGTGTCCCAACGATGGCGCTACGGGTGGTAGCACCTATCCAAGAAATGAGCTAAGAGAGATGATTCGTAGATTTGACACTAGCATTCCTACTAAAGGAATAAATAAAAATAACTGGGTGTTTTCTTCTTCTACGATGGAAAATCAAGAAGCTGCTGGAGGTGTAGATGGCGTTTTGACAGCTACCGTAGCCGTGGATCATGTGTCTTTGACTTCTGATGAGACGCGTAAGATTGGTCGGACTATTGTCGGACAAATACACGCTTCTGATGACGAGCCTTGTAGATTGTATTATCGTAAACTGCCTGGAAACACTAAAGGTGCTATTTACTTCGCCCACGAACCGACTACTGGTCCTGAACAATGGTACGATATGATTGGTAGTAGAAGTGATGGTGCATCCGACCCAGTAGATGGAGTGGCGCTAGGTGAACAATTTAGCTATGAGATCAAGGTAGTTGGTAATCTACTGACCGTAACCATCATGCGAGATGGTAAGGATGATGTAGTGCGAGAAGTAGATATGACCAATAGTGGGTTTGCGGACGATTGGATGTACTTCAAGGCAGGAAATTACAATCAAAACAATGCTGGAAATGAAGACGAATATGCCCAAGTATCTTTCTTCGCTTTAGATGTTAAGCACTTTGCCCCGACTCCGCCATCAGAATATGAACATCCATCAGATATTCCAAGATTTCAATCTTTCCTAGGAGAATGTAAACTCCAAGCACCTACCAGTTCAACGCTTCGAGATCAAGATGCGCTTAATCAAGGTTATTCGCATCCCGAATGGTTCAAAGTTGTTGATGGTGATAAGATACTTTTCAATCAGTCTGGTGATAGCCGCCGCACGGAGCTTCGATACGAAACGAATTGGGATCTTACTCAAGCCAATCGATCGCTACACGGCAGAATTGATATTGTAGAGCAAACCTGTGATCAGGTTACGGTCATGCAAATTCACGATGATGCAAATGCCGGTAGTGGACCCAATAAACCATTACTAAGAATTTATAAGCATAACGCTAAAACACCTAGTAACCATTTGTGGGCAGCCATTAAAACGAATGAGGGAGGTATTGCTACTACTCATGTGGTTCTTGGCGAAGACCCAGGAGGATATTTTAACTGTGATATTCGATTAGTCGATGGAAGAATGATCATTGATTTTGAAGGAGAAGAAAAGGTGAATATGGATGTCTCTTTCTGGACTTGGCCTAGTTACTGGAAAGCAGGTGTTTACTTGCAGGATGATGGGGAAGCCACCGCATATTTTGATGATTTGTTTGAAGAAGATGGTTCACAACAGAACTTTTTCCCATCAATTAGTATTACATCGCCTACCAGTAATACAAATTTTGAACCCGGAGAAGATATCACCATTACAGTTGAGGCAGATGACTCAGATGGTAACGTTACAATGGTTGAGTTTTTTGAAGGTGGTATTAATAAACTAGGCGAAGACGATACCGCGCCCTATTCATTCACTTGGACAGGTGCCACCGAAGGAGCATATACTTTAACCGCCAAGGCAACCGATAACGAAGCAGGCTCCAGGACTTCTTTGAGTACTAGAATCACCGTTAGCCCGCAAGTAAATGTAACTGGAATAGAGCTGATGGAGAATGGGGGAATTGCGGTTGGCAGTACGGCACAGTTGGAGGCGAACGTTCTTCCTGCAAATGCAACGAATCAAAATTACACTTTTGAGTCTGATGATCCGAGTATTGCTACTGTGAGTGAAAGTGGTCTGGTAACTGGGATTTCAATTGGCGAGGTAACGATCACCGTAACAACGGCAGAAGGAGGATTTACGGACGCAATTGTTCTGAATATCCTTTCACCTTCCGCTGGAATTAACTGGGCATTATTCAAGCAAGTTGACGGTACAGGCACTGCAGATGGGTCAAACATTGTGGAAAATCTGGTAGATGATAACACCGATACAAGATGGTCAGTGGAAGAATTTCCTCAGTCCGCCACGGTTGATTTGGGGGAAGCCATCAGGATTAATGCAACGGAAGTTACCTGCTATCAGGACAGAGCCTATCAATTCATTATTGAAGGTTCGCTTACCGAAGATGGACCATATACGACTTTCGTAGATAGATCAAATAATTCCTCGCCAGGTACTGCTACTACCCCAATTCTCGATGCGGTAGATAACTTTGAAGCTAGATATGTAAGAATAACCGTATCCGGCGCAAATGTTTACACCGGACCGTGGGTTAGTCTTACCGAACTAAGAGTGTTTGGTGTGCAGGTTAATCCTACCAATACGGAAGATCTCCTTCAGGGGAAAGTTCAGTTAAGTCCCAATCCTGCAACTTCCATTGTGACGATGACTGGAGTGGAAAATTACCATACCGTGTCGGTTTTTGATCAAGTAGGAAGAATGGTTATCCAAAGAAAGGGCAACAATTTAAATACACTGGATATAAGTAAACTTCAATCAGGAGTTTATTTAGTAAAACTTGAAGGT
>JBGCES010000393.1:0-4572 GCA_045106545.1 Saprospiraceae bacterium | reverse complement strand
CCTAAATCCGCCACCATGCCCCAATCAATTTCTTTGATGGAAAAATACGCTGCTTCCGTCGCGTAACGCATATCGCAAGCACACGTAATGTCAATGCCACCGCCGATACAAGCGTTGTCAATCGCTGCCAAAGTCGGTTTGCGGCACTTCTCAATCGCACTTACACAATCTTGTAAATGTTGCAAGTTTTTGTTGAATGCTTCCCGTTTGCGGCTTTCGCAACCGTCACCTTGGTACTGCGTCACGTCCATCAACATGGAAACGTCGATGCCAGCGGTGAAGTGCTTGCCTTCGCCCGTCAAAACAATAGCGCGTACGGAAGGCGTTGCGTCCAATTCTTCAAAAATCAACTTCATTTCGTCCCATGCTTTTGCGTTTAAGCAATTTGCTTTATCGGGGCGATTGAAGGAAACGATGGCGACTTTGCCCTCGGTTTTTATGTTGAATGTTTCGTAGGTATTCATATTTTTCAATTATAATTTTTCAATCTTCATTTCTAAAGAATTCCACGTCTCGCCTCCTATTTCCATTATTATGGGTGGACGATTAGTGAAAGAAAATCCCACTTTTTCGTAGCAGCGAATCGCGCCCTTATTCCAATCGTACACGTTTAATATTACTGATTTTTTATTCCACTCCGCAAAAGCTATTCTTACCAGTTTAGTTATCAAACTTGTCCCATATCCTTTCCCACGCTCAGATGATGCACCAATTAATACTCTCGCTATTTTAGCCGTTTTTTCATCGTAATCGGACAATTCAGCAAATCCAATTACACCTTCAAAAAAATCATCCAGCACTGCAAACACGGTTCGGTTTTCATCCGCTATCCAATTTTCAATTTGGTCTTCCGTTAGAGGGTATTGAAATAAAGGACCAGCAAATTGTACTAAATCTTTTTCACCAGTTGTCCAACCCCGCAAATAATGCGCATGCGGATTAAGAGTAAATGGAATTAACTTGATCATTTTTAGAAAAATTTAATCAGCAAATCAACATTTTCTTAATCAGTAATGGTTTTCTTCAAATATTCGCTATCTCGATATTTAGACGTTTTATAGTATTTTGGTCGAGTATCAAATCTAATGTGCAACCAAATCACACCAAGTCCCGCCGTATTCAACCAGACGGTTTCGCGCTGCTTAATTTCATCGACTGCGATTTCTCCAACTCTTCTAAAAACTGCGACGATCTGGTCTGCATCAGCGAAGCGCATAAATCGCCCTAAATGGTTATAAATTTCTCCTTCTTTTCTTTTGGTTGGAACAACCAACCGCGCATCCTTACCTAAATTTCTAAAATCCTCCACTAACAAAGCGTTGTGAATGTATTTTTTAAAAGCGGTTTCGTTACTTTTTAAGGTTTCCAGCGGTTTACTACGCTGCAAAATACATTCATAATCACAGGAAAGAAATTCACTTTTCAATGCAGGATGTTCCCAATAAAAGGCTTGATAGTTGAGCTTCTTAATTGCAGCTACGTAAAGGTGAATAAAATCATCGTCCGTTTTCCAAGCAGTAAAAACATCAGAAAAAGATAGATAGGCATCACCTTTTTTTAATTTAAAACGTACTGCATTTTCATTCTTTCCAGCTATTTCTAATTTAAAATTAGCATCTCTTTTCATAAAATGTATCTCTCATTTTAGATTTAAATACCACCGTGACACCACTTTTACATTTTAAATTTTACGGTTTTTTATTTTACATTTCCCTACAATTCTCCATTCTCAATTCTCAATTAATTTCACCCTTTCTTCTTATCAAAATCCGCCACCCGATGCGCCGAATCATTCATATTCACTTCCGTATTTATTTTCAACTCCATCGCTAAACCCTCTTTTTTCGTAACCGCGTAGCCTTCGTTGTATAATTTTTTAATTGTACCAATGGTCGAGTGGCTATTTTCTAAAATATCTGCAATCACTTGGTCAATCGTCGCATCCAATTCGCCAACGGGAACGGACATCGTTACTAAACCAATGCGCTCCGCTTCTTCGCCTTTTACGCGACGAGCGCGGAAGGTCATTTGCTTGGCGCGTAATAAACCTACGCGGCGCGTCAATCGTTGTGTTAATCCCCAACCTGGAACGATGCCCCACTTGGCGTGCGTATCACCGATTTGGGTCGCGTGATCGCAGTAAACCATATCGAAAGCGAGCATAAATTCCAGTGCGCCCGTGAAGCAGTAGCCGTGTACTTGAGCAATGGTCACTTTAGGCATGGATTCCAATAGTTCGTTGATTTCAATACCCAATTTTAGGAAATCAGAACCGCCCGTGGTAACACTTTCGGCATTCGATTTTAAATCAACACCCGCCGACCAAGCGCGTCCTGCGCCTTTTACTACAACCACTCTAATTGCTTCATTATCAGCCGCTTCCGACAAGGCGCTATGCAATTCCGTGATTAACGTTCCATTAAAAGCGTTGAGTTTATCGGGACGGTTAAGCGTAATCCGTGTGACGTGTTTGTTGGTTTCGACGAGCAGAGCTTGGTAGGACATATTTTATATTTTTTCATCTTCCATATATCGAAGCGAAGCGTAGTCTATGGCAGATATTGGTATTGAATTACTACAATAAATTTCTGCCATAAACTTCACTGCGTTGCGATGTATGGCAGAAAAAGTCATTATTTAATTGGTAGATGGTAGTTCTCTTTGGGTCTTAAACTGATCTCCCCAAGCAGGTAGTTGCTGTTCTGCTAGGTGATAAAACTCTAACCCTTTTTCCGTAAAATATGGATGATGCATTTCCAGAAGTGCGGCGACGCATTTACCATAATCTAGTGGTTCATCATCCAAAACTTCGCGTTCCGTCAACCAAGAATTTAGGACAGACCAGAGATTTTTTGCGAACACTTCGTAATGTCCATCGTGGGGTTCAGGTTTTAAAAAACCGCGCCCGACGGCGAGGAAAATCGCACTTTTATTATAATGAATAATCTTTTGAATGTGCGTACGATAGAAATGTCGCGCTTCGGGATAATGGCGAATAATCGCCAAGGTATCGCGATAAAAAAAGCGAAAGCGCGTTTGAAAATCAAGATAGTTTTGAATGATCTTAATCCAAACTTCCGCATCCGCCATCAAATCGTAACCTAAAGATGTCGCACTCAACGACTTCTGCACATATTCAATCACTGCCAACATCAACGTATCCTTATTTTTAAAATGATACGTCAAATTACCCGGGCTAATCGATGCCGCTGCTGCAATGTCTTGTACGCGCACATTCGCCGTTCCGCGCTGATTAAACAAATCAATCGCCGTGACAATAATTTTATGTTGAGTTGGTTTCAAACGTTATTCTGAATTAGTACAAACCGCCAATGTCTTCCTGACATTGATGGTATTTTTTGTAGAAACGATAAAACGTTCGTTGTCGAAAAGACAACGGACGATAAAGATTAAACTAAATCTACCGTTCATTATTTATGTAGGCAGAATCAATTTATTCTTTCTGTAAATTTTGCGTAAGGTACAATTTTACAACAAAAGTTCTAGCCAAATTTATATAAAAATACTAAAAAAGTGTAAATTTTAGTATTTTTATACTAATTTTGTTTCAACGTTTGAATACAACCATGCTTTTGGACGAGACATTTAAGAATTGAGATGGTTTTGAATAGATAAGAATGAATCTGATATTCGTTAACAAATGTGTAGTTCTAATTTCCAAATTTGATGATTGATAAAGAACAAAAATACTATCAACGAATCAAAGAAAAATTCATTGGTGAGCAAGTCATCGAAGTTTATTACGAAGAACTTGATTATCAAACTGATGAAGAATACTGGGAAATGTCCACTGACATTCATTCTATTGATATGAATGTCATTTTAAAAATGAAAAGTGGGCAAATACTACAAATCAAGTGGGATAACGAGTTTTTTTCCTACGGAATTGGATTTGAAGAATTAGCTGCAATAACTAAAAGAGAAGGTATTAAAACCATCGATGTGGCTACTAATCCTAATTGGCAGTCAATTATCGGTCAAAAGGTATTGGCTATAAGGGTAATATGGGATAATGATGAATCAGTTACTACTACTTATCATAAAAACGGGGTTGTAGAAAATAAAACCGCTATCATTAAAGTGCCATCGTCTTGGGAAATTGAATTTCAAAATAGTAAAATCTGGATTTCAGCACTAGAAATTGAAGCAAACTACTTTTGGGCGGATCATCTAACTGTATTCTTTACTCAAAAAGCAAACGAAAAATACGAACTAATAAGAAAATCTAGCATAAAGCATTCTGTGTAAAATACTCTTAATTCAATTTTACATTGCTTCAAATGCTTAAATAATTGAATAAACAATGAAAGAAGCCGTAATTATCTCCACTGCACGTACTCCTATCGGACGCGCTTACAAAGGCGCATTAAATAACACCCTCGCTCCTACGATGGGCGGCTGGGCAATTGAGCACGCCGTCAAAAAAGCAGGCATCAATCCCGCCGAGGTGGACGATTGTATCATGGGTTGCGTATTAACGCAAGGAACAGTCGGCGCCAACATCGGTCGCCTTGCTGGTCTAAAAGGTGGATTGCCCGTAACTGTATCTGG
>JBGCES010000392.1:0-4717 GCA_045106545.1 Saprospiraceae bacterium | reverse complement strand
CACATTTTGTGACGGTCTCTTTTTGCACTATACATCGTTAAAAAGCCTCGTCGTAAAAAGACTACGACTACGTTTTTTGCCTTGTCTAGCACAAAAATAGCCTCAGTCAAAAATGACGATTATTTCACGTTAACTACTTAGTATTTAATTAATTTTTCATTACCAGAAATTTTTGACTAACTCCTGAATGCTGTTCTGGTTGTAAGTGTATAAAATAACTACCTGTTTCATAGGTCTGTAAATTAATCACTTCTAAATCAGTGTGGTCTTTAGTAAAATGTCCTCTTTCCATTACTTTTCCTTGCAGATTGATGATGGTAAATTGGACATTTAGCTCTCGATAATTAGAAAGATTGATGCGCAGTTCATCGCTAGCAGGATTGGGGGATAAGGTCATGGGCAATACGCGCGTCTCAAATGTGGATACAGTATTTAGATTATGATTTTCTTCTGCACTGAAACCAGCTATATTCTCATTTCCGTAACAATTGGATCGGAATATTTGATTACCGTCCGTCACCACCCAAACGATCTTACCACTACCTACGGTAATATCACGTGCGATCCCATTATTGAGTTCCCACTGGTTACTCTCGGTAAGTCGATAAACTTTTCCAGTAGATCTTGCCAGTGCCCATACCTCGTTTCCGCCTTCTGCAATACCAATATCTTTAGCTTGAAGATTTCCTTTCTGTAGCCAACGATTGTTTTGATATTGGTAAACAAGGCCATTAGTACCAACTACCCACGGGTTACCTACCTTATCCACATCTACGCGAGCAGACGATAAAGGATTTAGTCGCGTCCAACTATTTGCCGTTTTTCGGTAAATGTTGTTATCCGTTCCGATAACACATACGGTATTGCCCGCACAACCGACATCTTTAGCCCGACCTTGAAAATTTATCCACTGGTTATTGGCGTAATAAAAAATGCGCGTATCGGTAGCCACTACCCAAGGGATACCTGCGGCAGTAACATCAATTTTCTTCGCAGTGAATCCGCCATTGGATAATAATGTCCAAGTATTATTCTGCCAAATACGAATCCGCCCGCCCTGACCAACGATATAGGTTTTTCCACCACCACTACCAATATCCAGTGCCAAACCACTTAATGATTTAAAGTCACAATCAGTAGTACAGTCGCCTCCATCGAATTTATAGGCGGTTTCTGTACAATTAGCAGTATAAGTGCCAACGATTTGATTATCCACTTTCATTACCCATTTGTGTCCACCATAAGTTCTTTGTGTTTTGGTTTGTCCACCCGCAACGCTACCGTACTGGCGAAGTGTACCGTTATTGTCCCAATAAATTTTAGCCATTTGACAGCCCGTATTGATCAATGAAATGGTCACTTCCCCACTGCCTGAGTCGAATTTATAATCCGTTTTTGTACAGTCAGCGGTATAATTCCCAACTACTCGATTTCCTACTTTGAATATCCATTTGTGTCCACCATAAGTTCTTTGTGTTTTGGTTTGTCCCCCCGCAACGCTACCATACTGGCGAAGTGTACCGTTATTATCCCAATAAATATCAGCGGTTTGACAACCCTCATTGACAAAAGTGGCGGTCATTGAACCACTACTTGAATCGAAACGATAGGTTTTATCTGTGCAAGTAGCCGTATAATTTCCAACTGTCCGGTTGCCTACTTTCAAGACCCATTGATGTCCACTGTAAGTAGATTGCTGTTTGGTTTCACCACTTTTAACGCTACCGTATTGACGAAGTGTACCGTTATTATTCCAATAAATATCAGCGGTTTGACAACCTTCATTAACCAAAGTGGCTCGCATAGCGTTGGAAGTAACTGCGACTGTAAACTCTTTGGTATTGCTACAACCACTTGGATTAGCATAAGTAACTTTCCATACGCCCTCGTTTACAGAATTTTGGTTGGGTCGAAAGGCAATCTGGTCATTATCAACCCCATTTGTACCGCCTGCAAACTGCCTGCCGTCGGGTCGCGTAAAGACAAAATTCCAATTTACACCAAAACGTCCGCCCATGTCCAAAATAACTCGTTCTCCCGCACAGACACTAATAGCATTGCGACGTTGATAGCGACCATTATTCACTTTAATGTATTGTACCAATTCGGGTTGAGTAGCAGTATTCACCTTTATGGTAAACCTTTCGGTCGCTATCCAGCCGTTCGGGTCAGTACAGGTGACCTTCCATACTCCTTCATTGACTCCACCATTCTGAACCGCTGGTAATCGGATTTGATCCCTTTCAACCCCATTCATTCCTCCAGAGAAGGTTCTGCCATCGGGTCGGGTATAGACAAAGTTCCAGTCCGAACCAAAACTACCACCAAAATCCAAAACCACTTCCGCTCCTGAACATACCTCAACCGTATTTCCGTTTTGGTAGCCGGCATTATTTACATTAGTGAACTGTTGTAAACTTGTTGCGGATTCTAACTTTAGTTGCATCATACCGTAACCATAGGTGGAATACTGCACCATATTTTGATCGGATAAATATTCTACGGAAGTAATATCCACGAATGGGACGACGTCGTCAAACATTTCGTACCACATATCTTCGGCGGTTGCATATACCCACATACCACCCCAAGCACAGGCAGCAAACACGTATTCATCGTTATCAGTAATGCTGATATCGCGAAAACGATAGATATCTAGATCATTTTTGTGTTCAGTAAAAGTAACACCACCGTCATTAGAAATCAGCATCGCATTACCCGACCCAACGTAGTACACCCGCAGCGGATTAACCTTAGAGGTTTTAATCGTATGCTGCATCCGCGTCCAAGTCCCAAAGGCATCGTTGGCAATGGGTTTTTGAACGGTGATATTACTTTTGGTAAAGGAATTACCACCATTAGTAGAATAATAAAAATCACCATTTTTAGTACTGACGTACCAACGATTGCGGTCAACTGAAGAATAACCAAAGCCAGTAATCTGACTGCCAAAATTATAGGGGTGATTAGTTTCTACAATGCGACTACCGTCGTAATTAAATTTTTTAAGTTGCTCATAACCACCGATATATACGGCATCTTCGTTCGGGTTGGGCGATTCTACGAGGACGTTTGCCCACCATTTACCAGTAAAATTTTTTCCAACTGTTTCACCTTCTTGGTAACCTTTATTGCTGCGATGAAAAATATTACCGTAGTACAACCACGTCCACGAACTTTTATCCTCGTTGGCGTAAACCACTCTTAATCCATCGGTACTCTTAATATTGTTATGGCTAGTACTTTCGGTTTGGGGAAATTCAATTGAGCCTCGATCTTGCAAACCCGCATTAGAGTAACCGTACTTACTGGCGTCCGCATCGTAGATCATCATGTGGCTAGAGTGATTATTCAAATTGATATACGTACTAATGTCACTGGGCGTGTAGGACATAAATAAGCCAAAATCACAACCTACCAAGTGAAAGACAGAACCGTCGCTTTTGGTGTAATTCTTCATGTGGTGCATATCCCAGCCCAAGGTATGACTTGTCCCCGCAAAACTATTTCCACGATCTTGCGAAATAAAGAAATCAAGATAGCCAGTAAAAATATGGTTAGGGTTATCAGCGTCAACACTTCTAGGGATTCGATCCCCAGAACCAGAGACTTCAGTAGAACGCGTTCTTGTCCAGCTCACTCCTTCGTTGTTGGAATAATAGATTCCTGATTGGGTAGCGTAATAGAAATGAACGGCACTATTGGCATAAGTACCAAATAATCGGTATTTTCCAGTGGTCGGTACATTGACAGTAGCGGTATTGATGAGGGTTAGACGGTTAGTAGAGGGCGTGAGTTTAAATGTTTTTACAGCATTATTTTCAAAAGAAATGACATATAAATTATTAGAATTTGGTATTTCAACTACTCTACTACGATTGCTCACAGTACCAACAGCCGAATAATTAATTCCATCAGTAGAAACAACGGCTTTAATTTGATTATCTGCCTTCACCAACGCCAACATCCGTTGTCCATCGGTTACGTCCTGCACGCCTGAATTATCCCAAGTGTTTTGAAAGTTAATGCCCTGCGCGTCTTGCCAGCTTCGTCCTTCATTATTAGAATATTGCATTATACTCCCGTTAGCACGGATCATTCGTGATGAAAGATCCGAAAGATTGAGGATATGCAAACTGCGTTTTTCTGATGTTCCCATCAGCTTTTCCTTATGATTCAGAATAGTCCAAGTCGTTTTGTCTGTATTCGTCTCATTTCGGTCAACCCTCCATAAGTGCCCCGCATTAGAAACGACGTAGAGTTTGTCTTTTGCTTTGTCGTAGGCACTATAAATCGTTCTAAAACCTTGTTTTTTGGTAGCACTCGACTGGAATTCTTGTTGCACCCAGCTACCTGCTATCTTACCGTTGGCATAAGTACTGTTGCCAAGTCTTCTTTTAGTCGTGGCAGTATCACTTTTTTGTTGTGCTAAATAGCGAGCGATTTTCGCTTCGCTTACGGCTTTTTCTTCTTCTGAAAGGATAAGCTTGGGGGCTTTTTCCTTTTTAGGTTTTTTCCGATAGGTGCTGAAATCTGCATATTTAGAGGTGTCCTCCACTGTTGTTGTGGCAGACGTTGGATGTGATGTTGACCACTGGTGATTGATAATGAAAAGGATTAGAGATAAGAATACCCCGAAGTAAGTAAGTTTTTTCATGAAAATTTAGTATTTGTTTTATGTATAAAAGGGGGGAAGTAAATGTGCGGGGAGTGGATT
>JBGCES010000391.1:0-3521 GCA_045106545.1 Saprospiraceae bacterium | reverse complement strand
GAATAAAATTATTTACTTTTATAAAAAACTGATTATCAATTACTTATGAAATATTCTTCATTCTGCTTTTTTATTATTTTTTTCATAACGAACGCTATGCAGGCACAAGACTACTCCCTTTTCGAAAAGAAAACCTACACCCACGAATCAGGCGACGTACTCCCCTATCGCATTATGTATCCCAAAGATTACGACCAAGATAAAGCGTATCCGCTGGTTTTATTTCTCCACGGTGCGGGCGAACGCGGCAATGATAACGAAGCGCAACTCGTACATGGCGTACGTACATTTATGACCAATTATCACCGCGAGCAGTTTCCTTGTATCGTCATTGCGCCGCAATGTCCCTCTGAATCATATTGGTCATCAGTCACCGTAGATCGCGACAACTTACCAATGGGTTTTGATTTTAATTATAAAAATGAGGTAACGATTGCTTTGGAAATGGCATTAGCATTAACGAAAAAAGTTATTGCAGAAGAAGCGGTGAATAAAAAACGGGTGTATATCACCGGGCTTTCGATGGGCGGCATGGGTACCTTAGAAGCCAATTGGCGGGAACGCAAATTATTTGCTGCGGCTGTTCCAATTTGTAGTGGAGGCGATCCAAAAAGTTACAAACGTAAACATTCCAAAATTCCTTTTTGGTTTTTTCATGGGAATGACGACCAAGTCGTGAGTCATCAGTTTTCGCGGCGAATGGTGGAGCGATTGAAAAAATTAGGCGCGGATGTGCAGTATCGGGAATATTCAGGTGTGGGGCATAATTCGTGGGATCGGGCGTATGCGGAAGAGGAATTATTGGCGTGGTTGTTTGCGCAGAAGAAGTAATGGAAGGTTGAATTGTTGAACTGTTTACCTGCTCTAACATACGCTAGATGCGTAAACGGTTCATAAAAAAGAGTGCTTTAACAAATTTTGCGAAGTATAAAAGTGCTTTCGTACGATGTCTTCGAGACATCGTATGTATTAACGTTAAAACACGAACAATGTCTGAAAGACATTACTCGAAAAATGCAAAATTTGTCAAAGAATCCAAAAAAGTCGTGCATAGCAGTTTAGCTATACACGACACATGATCACCATTCTCAGATGAACGACCGCCTTCCCGAGAAGCCAATGGCAAGGAAGTGTTGCGGTCGTTCGTGTTGGTTCAATCTTTATATCAGAGGAGAGAGGACAGACCATTTCATTGAAAGATCGCTTCGCTGTCAGACACGTATCTCGTCTGTTTTCTGTCAGTTAAGCGATCTGTCTTCTGTCCTCTTTTCACCTACTTATCCAATCTATCCAATTTCAATTCTTCAATTATCTTAATCAGTTTTGGTGCGTAGCGTTTATCGGTCGCGTAGCCGCTTTTCTTTAAGCCATGCGCCCAACTTTCGTAGTCGGTGACGGGATATTTTTTGAGCCAGCGGTAGCGTTTATTTTGTAACAATTTGGAGTGTTCGCGGTAGCTACCCCAAACTGAATCAAAGACGCGGAACATATCATACACATCATCATCTACGTAATTGCGACAAGTGCAGCCTCGACATTTGGTACGACATTTTATACCAAAATGATTGTTTGATTCTACGGAAAGACGGCTGTCACCTGCGTTGGATTCTAATAATCCCTGTGCTAAAGTAATCGCTACGGGAATCCCATATTTTTCGCGTTCAGCGATAGCTACTTCCTTATATTTAGCCACGTAATCTTTACAATTTTGGATTTTCTGGCGGACGATTGCGGGATCTACATTGTGGCGTTCGCCGTAATCTGGGCTGAGTACGAAAGTTAGATTAGAAAAGGTGTTTGCTTTGCGATCTTTCCACTTTTTCTTTTTGCCTTTCTCTTCTGATTTTAAAGCCGTTGCTTGCGCGATATTACCAGACGGCGGTGTATCATTTTGTGCAATCGTACTACTTGGATTGCCCATACTTACCTGAAAGCTGATGTCTTTACTAAACAATAAATGAACAGCAAGTGCTACCATGATAATTCTTAACCAATGTCTTTCGAGCCATTTTTGCCATTCGCGCGGACGGTAGTAGTGCCGCAGCGGAGCGAGTTGAAAATTCTTCATCTTGTGCGTTTTAGTCGAGGTGATTAGGGATAGTCAACTACTAAAATATAGCGGAAAATAAGTTTAGCACACCTCTTAATTTACCAATCAATTAACTATAAAATGTTTCAAATAATCTGTGTATTGATACAAATTTAAAACAAATTGTGTTATAAAACAAATGATTTTATTTTTTATAGCACAAATCAGTAATCATTTTGAATTATTCAACTCTTCTGATATGTCTATGAGAAGCATTTTGGAAGACTAAGTCATCAGTATTTTTATACCTACACATAGGTAAGTACAAAAACGCAATTTCTAAAAACATGCTTAAGGAGTTCAAAAATTAACAAATAAAAATAATCCAAAAGTGACAAGCTTATTTATAAATATAGATCAAATATAATCTTATAAATTCCTGTAATTCAAACCAATACAAACACATATTTTATTAAACAACACGTTATTACATTATTTTCTATGTTTTACAGATAGTGCATTTTCGTAATATAACATATTTTGCTTTTTAGTATTCTTTAAAAATATTACTTTTGACACGAGATAAAGAAGGTTTCAGTCCATCTTTAATAGTTCTTAGGAGCTATTATTAATTGATATTTTGCAGAACTCAATTTGAATAAATTACTTCCCCCCTTTAATTTTAATATGGAAGTTGCTGCGATGTAGAAGATTAACTGTTGATTGATGGAATGGCTATTTTGTTTTTATTGGCATTATAATCCGTTCTATTTGTTTTCAGCTAGTTACACTCACTTTTGTTTTATTTATACCACACTTATTTTCAAACAATTAAACCATCATCAGCAAACACCATTAATTAAACAGGGACTAATTTTTTCATTTTCAACAAGTATCGGCAAGAGGTTATACCTTCACTACACACACCAATTAATTTTTTTTGCCGAACCATGATAGAGAAAAATACGGAAGATTCCGGTTTCGGTAATTACGAATTACCAGAATGGGATTCCCTCCAAAACGTAACTTTTTCTAAGGTTTTTTCGACTAGCTCGATCTTTTTTGTATTAGAGAAAACTAGACGATACTTCCCCTTTTGGACAGTAAGTACGACGCTTGCTATGATCATCTTATCCATTGGTGGTATAGCTATCGCGTTACACCAACCGACTCCTCCACCCAATCTAATAGACTTCTCAAATCGTACCGCTATTTTAGCTAAATTTGATTCTTTGCGTTGTCTGAGACAAGAGCAAAGTTATCTTCTCCATGATTCAGCACTCATACATACTCCGATTGCGGAAAAAATATTAGGCGATACAGGAATTTTCGCTAGTTCTAAAGTGGGATATTTATATTCAGCAGAACTTGCCGATATTCCTTACGTAGAATCTAACCTACTACAATGGGATATGGTGAATAATTCATTTTATGCAGATAGCATAGCAGATGCAGCTACCGACGAGGAAGCAATTGATACAGAAAAATTAAC
>JBGCES010000390.1:0-3947 GCA_045106545.1 Saprospiraceae bacterium | reverse complement strand
TTTACTTGTTAAAGGTGCAGGTTGACGAGATTTAATTTGGATGAGTCCACGTCCTTGATCGTTCCACTCTGATCCAAAGGCACTCGCATCTCCATCCACCAGGATGTAATATTGTTGACCAGGCGTTAGACACGCTAATTCATTGATTAATGACTGAAATTGGATAGCAAACAAGCCATAAGGATTTTCTGGAAAAGTTGCACTACCGAATGCAGCTTGGCTTGTTACTAGATTCATAGCAGAAATGGAATTGCAGTCGTCTGCTTCGTAAATTGCAATTTTTGAATTATAATTTCCCACTACATCTAAACCAGATAGATCAACATCTACTACACCATTTTCAGGCGCGACGAAAGAAAACCATACGGAATGATCGATTAAGGTATTAAAACCCCAGCTTTCAAAACCAAAAAAGTCACCTGGATTAGGAAATGGTGAAATTGCTTGTTCTGCTTCGGTGGTGGTTGCACCTAAATTAGAGAATACGATAGGATCGGCATCAATCGTTAATGGAATGGCATCACAAAGGTCGTCGTTGACAGGTGGTTCAAACGCTTCTACCCGAATACAAAAAGTACCTTGGAGTGCTAAAGTGCGAGCAGTTACCAATACATAGTACGTCTCATTTGGTGTTACACTGGTAGAAATAGTGGGTAGTCCTTCTGTGCCACCAGTAGGCACTTCATCAGTAATACAATTTAATTCAGTGAGATTTTCCAACGCGCATGCTCCATCTAATTGGTAGAGCGTCATGGTTAAATCTTCGGCTGTTCCTACTTCTGGGTAGTTGGCACTTATCATGACCAAGCCGCTTGCTGGAGCTGTAAATTTATACCAAACTGCATTAGGAGTGGGATTCTCAAAACTAAGGTAGCAAGAAGGCGCAAAACCCTCTGGTTCAGGGGTTGCGCTAGTGATATCGCCATTAGGTTCGGTACATGCTGCGCCAACGATTAACTCGGTTGCGTCGCATAGTTCATCGTTAACAACTCTACTCGCTTTGCTAGTAATCGTGCGAGTATTTAGGTTGTGTGTACTTGCCGCTAAACTTACTAAAGTCGGTTCAATTTCGGCTGTAGTTTTTTGATACACATTACCAATAGCATCGACATAGAAGTGCGTGCCGTTTTCCTGTTGAATGATGTCATAGGGTTGTTGTAATTGTAGGTTGTTTTGAGCGTGTAGGTTAAACAATGCCAGCGTAAGCAGCATGGTAGTAAGAGAGAAAATTTTGTTCATAATTAGTTAATTTGTTTATTGATAATTAAGGAAATACATATTTGTAAGTTAGGCATAGAGATGGCTGGTCTACATGAAATCATGTGTACAAATCAATAGCCGAAAAGACGATGCTTGAAACCTGCCTAGGCAGGATCAAGTAGTTATTGAATTAAAAGATTATTTGCTGGGAGCGTACGAAGAATAAAAAAGAAAGTAGTTATTAAAAAGGAAAGTAAATAGTGAACTAGTGAAATGTTCTTTTGGATTGAGGTAACAATTTTTCTATTCTTATGATGATGACAAATTTACAATAAATGAATAGGACTAGCTTATAATTTCGTTGCATGAACGTGAAAAAAAGTATCAAATTCGTTGCATAAAATGTTCTATTCGTTGCATGTGTTTTGATTAATTTATTGATAATCAATTACTTATGTAAATTGCTTGGCGGAAAGCCATAATAATCCCGAAAAGTCTTGGTAAAGTAAGCGGGCTCTTTAAAACCTACCTTCCATGCTACCTCTTTGATGGATAAATCAGTGGTGTCAAGTAGCTTTTTACCTTTTTCTAATCGATACGTTTTGATAAAATCAGACGGCGACTGCTCAATTAATGCCATTAGTTTTCGGTATAACTGCGAACGACTCAAGCCAATTTTTTCACAAAGAGCGGGTAAGGCAAAAGTCTCGTCGGTGTAATTTGCTTCCACAATTTCTTTCACCTTTTCGATAAATGGGTCTTCCATTTTGGTAGCTAGTGTCAGTGGTTGGACTACGTTTAGACCAATTGTAGATGGGTTATAATTAGTTTTTTGATAAGTGAATCTATGTTCGTTTTTTTGTTGTTGCAGCACAGGATGAAAAACGTTGGATAACCATCGGGAGTGGTTAGCAGGAGGATTGTTATTCATAATTTAATTTGTTTATGGATGTTAAAAAGAGATCAGGCTACCAGTTCTTGCGTAGGCAAGAAGGTGACTAAAGTGGATTGTTTTTTCTTTTTGATTTTGTTATAAACGATGGAATGAAAAAAGGAGAACTAAAAAACGGAAAACAGAATAATGATTTAATATACTCAAAGACTATTCGTGGGATGTGATAAATCTTTAATTAAATTCCTTGTTGCAAATGTAGGGTCATCTGCAACAAAATGGCTTACAATTTGGGCTCAATTTATTGTTAATTCGTTGCATAGCAATAATAAATTCGTTGCATACACTTATAGATTCGTTGCATTATTTTTTGCAATGAATTGATAACCAGTTAGTTGTGTGTTTTACTGGGCGGAAAGCCAAAGTGGTCGTGAAAAGTCTTGGTAAAATAGGCTGGTTCTTTAAATCCGATTTGCCAAGACACTTCCTTAATAGACAAATCCGTTGTTTCTAACAGCTTTTTACCCATTTGTAACCGATAGTTGCGAATAAATTCAGAGGGCGATTGACTAATCACTGCTTTAAGTTTACGATACAACTGTGAACGACTCATCCCGATTTTTTCGCAAAGCATTGGTAAGGAAAATGCTTCATCCGCATAATTCTCTTCTACTATGCTTCTTACTTTATTAAGAAAAGCATCTTCAATTTCAATTGCTGTTGGGAGTGGTTCTATTGGAGTGCTATCAATTGCAGTTGCATTGAATTTATTTTGAAAATAAGTGGTCATGCGCTGCTGACGACGCAGTAACATTTCTATCCGAATCAATAATTCTTCTTTATCAAATGGCTTCCCTAAATACACATCTGCACCTCTTTTCAAGCCAATAAGTTTAGAATCCATATCTGCTTTAGCTGTCAGTAAGATAATGGGAACATGACTAGAACGCTCATCATTCTTTAGGGTATCACAAACTTCATAACCGTCTTTTTCCGGCATCATCACGTCGCATATAATCAAATCTGGGATGGACTCAAACGCTTTTTCAATACCGATTTTACCATTGTAAGCAACATCAATTTTATATGCTTTTTGCAAGCAACTTTTTAGATAGGAAACTACGTCTGCATTATCTTCAACGATTAGAATTAATGGCGCATCTTCGCGGGTTGTAACTGTTCTATTTGAAGTTTTTGCAACTGGTGGAAGTGATAGCGAGTTATTATTGACTGAATTTGGATTGACTTCTGCTAATGGTGCATTGCATCGAATCGGCAGAACTATTGTAAAAGTTGTTCCTGATTCTAATTGGCTTTGAACGGAGATTTGTCCATCCATTAGCTTCACTAGTTCTCTTGTATGCGCTAAACCAATTCCAGTACCTTCGCCTGCGCGAGTCGTGGAGGAATCGACTTGATAAAAGCGGTCAAAAATATGCGGTTGTTGCGTTTCCGCGATACCAATGCCCGTATCAGAAACCTTAATGGTCAATGCTGCCTCATCAATAGCTAAGGTTACTTTAATATTTCCACCCGAAGGCGTGAATTTTACGGCATTCGAGATTAGATTAGTAATAATTTGTTTGAGTTGTTCTGAATCGAAATCCATCAGTAGCGACTGCTGTGGGCTAAAAAATCGGAGCGATAAATTATGCCGATTAGCATAGGTTTGAAAAGATTGCGTCAAATAGCTCAAATAAGGAATAATATCCGCCTGTGTCAATTGTAATTGGAAAGATTGGTCTTCTAATTTTGCCAAATCCAGCATTTTATTGACCAATTGCAATAAATTTCGCCCATTGCGTTCAATCATTTTGGTTTCATTCATCACTTCTAAGCGTTCTTCAATCTGTTG